>CALMDF010000437.1 GCA_937864895.1 uncultured Holophagales bacterium
CCGAGGACGCGACCCGCCTCCTCCTCGCCCGCGAGCTGACGATCGAGGAGAAGCGCGAGTTCGTCGACCTCAGGATCGAAGGGTGGCTCCGTGCCCTCCCCGACGCCCTCACGCGCGAGCTGCGACGGGAGTGGTCGCGCCTCCGGGAGCTCGGGAAGGACGAGCTGACCCTCGACGCCATCGAGCGGCTCGTCTCCCTCGAAAAGCTGCGCGGGAGCCGCGGGGCGTAGCGATACTCTCGGGGTCGCGGACGTCCGCGGAGGAGCTGCTGCCGGAGTGAGGGAGACGTTGCTGGATCGCCTCGGGGCCGTCGTCCGGTTCGTCGGGCGCCACCAGGCCGTCTTCTGGACGCTCCACAGCCTCTGGGCGCTGGCCTGGGGAGTCGCCTTCCTCGTCGTCGGAGGGAAGCGCCCCCAGCTCCTCCGTTTCGGGCTCGTCTCCGTCGGCGCCGTGTGGCTCACGAGCCTCGCCCTCCCGGCGGTCCTCCGGGGGTCGTGGATCCCGGACCGGAGGAAGGAGGCCGCGCGCAAGCTCGTCCTCTGGGGCCAGAAGTGGCTCCTGCAGGGCCTCGCGTTCTTCCTCATCCCGATCTACCACCGGAGCGCCACCTACCCCTCGCGGCAGGTCCTCTTCATGACGCTCCTCGTCCTCGCCGCCCTCGCGGCGACGATCGACGTCGTCTACGACGAGCTCGTCGCCCGCCGGCGGCCCCTCCTCGGGGCCTTCCTCGCGTTCGTCGCCTTCGCGTGCGTGAACATCACCCTCCCGATGGTCTGGCGGGTCGGCGGCCTCTGGAACCTCGGCGCGAGCGGTGCTCTCGCCACGGCCGTCTTCGTCTCGTTCGTGGCGGAGCGCGAGGAGGGGCGTCTCGTCCGCTCCGCCGTCCGGGCGGCCGGGGTCGGGCTCTTCTTCCTCGTCCTCGTGACGCTCGGCCGTCCCGCCGTCCCGCCCGCGCCGCTCCGGCTCGCCTACGTCCACTTCGGGATGGCGCTCGCCGAGAACGGGCGCGACGTCGGCACCCCCCTGCAGGTCCTGCCGGCCGGGACTCCCCTCCGCCTCTTCGCCGTCGCCGCGGTCCAGGCGCCGGCCGGGCTCGAGGAAGGCGTGCGGCACGTCTGGTCCCTGGACGGGGACGTCGTCTCCCAGGGGCGCCTCATCGAGATCACAGGGGGCCGGGAGCGGGGTTTCCGCTCGCGTTCCGCCACGAGCCTCCCTGGACTTCGGCCCGGGCAGCGGGTCCGCCTCGAAGTGGAGACCGCGCACGGGCAGGTCATCGGGCGGGCCGAGGTCGTCGCCCGCCAGGGGCCGACTCCCGGCTGACCGGGGACCGGGCCTCAGCTCTCCGCGATCGCCGCGCGGAGATCTTCGAGGCCCTCGTCGAGCCTCTCGAGGTGCGTCCGGAACGAGAGGACGCAGATCCGGAGGACGAAGGCGCCGCGGAGGACCGTTCCCGAGAGGTGAACCCTCTGCCGCGCGTTCACGCGCTCGAGCAGGCCGCGGTTCAGGCCGTTCAGCGCCTCCTCGTCGAGGCCCTCGCGAACGAGCCGGAACGCCACGATCGAGAGCTGGGGCCCGGCGACGATCTCGATCCCGGGCATCGCCGCGAGCTCCCGCGCCGCGTGGAGCGCGAGGTCGAGCTTCTCGTCGAGGCTCCTGCGGAAAGCGCCGAGACCGTGGAGCTTCAGGGGGAGCCAGACCTTCAGGCCGCGGAAGGAGCGCGACAGCTCGGGCGAGATCTCGCAGGTGTCGACGAAGCCCGGCTCCTCCTGCATGTGCGGGAGGTAGTCCGCCCCCGCCGCGTGCGCCCGGCGCAGGCTCTGGGCATCGCGCACGAGGAGGGCGCCGGCGCCGTACGGGAGGAAGAGGCCCTTGTGCGGGTCGAGGACGACGGAATCCGCGCGCCCGACGCCGCCCATTGCCTTCCGCCCCCGCTCGGTCAGGAGGAAGAAGCCGCCGTACGCCGCGTCGACGTGCATCCAGAGGCGCTCCCTCGCCGCGAGGTCCGCGAGCGCGTCGAGGTCGTCGACGGCGCCCGTGTTCGTCGTCCCCGCGTTCCCGCAGATGAAGAAGGGCGTGAATCCGGCGGCCCGGTCCACGGCGATCCGCTCGGCGAGGATGTCGACGCGGACCCGGAACTCCCGGTCCGACGGTATCGACCGCACGTTCTCCGCCGGGAAGCCCGCGAGCGACGCCGCCTTCGTCACGGCGTGGTGCGTCTGGTCCGAGGCGTAGAGCGTGCCCTTCAGGAAATCCGGCGGGAGCTTCTCCCTCCGCGCCGCGACGACGGCCGTGAACGAGGCGAGCGAGCCGCCCGTCGCGAGGTAGCCGCCGCTCCCCGCGGGAAGCCCGACGATCCCGCAGAGCCAGCGGACGACGTTCGTCTCGAGCTGGACGAGCGCGGGCGCCGCCTGCCAGACGCCGACGTAGCGGTTCGCGACGCCCGAGATGAGGTCCGCAACCGCGGACGCGAAGACGCCCCCGCCGGGAATGTACGCGAGGTATCCCGGCCCCGCCGTGTTGAAGCTCTTCGGGATGGCCTGGTCGAAGAGGAGGTCGAGGAGCTCCGCGGCCAGCGTCCCGCCCTCCGGCGGCTCGGGCTCGAAGAGAGCGCGCGCTAGCTCCGCGCCGCCCGCGACGTCCGCCGCCGGCTGAAGGGGCAGCGAGGCGACGTGGCCGACGACGCGGTCCCGGACCGCGTCGAGGAGCGCGCGCATCTCGGGGACCGAGAGCTCGAGGGGGGTGTCGCCTTCGGCGTGAGGCTTCGTCATGCGGCCGGCGACGTTACCACTCCGGGGTGCCGGGACCGGGTTTGCTAAGGTGGGAACGACTCTTGGAAGGATGGCAGGCATGAAGGCTCCAATCGCGATCCTCTCTCTCCTCGTCTTCGCCACGGCGTGCGGTGGCCGCGACGAATCGACCGGGAAAGGCGACGAGCGTCCCTCTCCCGAGAAAGCGAACCGGGCCGACTCCCGCCGGACCCCTCCGGCAGAGCCGGTCGGCGATCCCTGCGCGCCCCTCAGGTCGAGGCTGGTCCGCCACGACACGGCCGGCACGCCGTTCGCGTTCACGTTCGAGATGCCGGAGGGATTCACCGCGAAGGACTTCTCGGAAGGGGAAACCGTCGGCGCCGACCTCACCTTCGACCTCGACGGGAAGGGGGGCGACGAGTACATCCTCCGGCTCGCGTACAACACGAGAGTCCTCGAAAACCCGGAGGGGCTCGTGGAGGTCTGGCGAAAGCTCCCGATGACGGTGAAGGTCCTCGAGAAGAACCTCGGGGGACGGACGATGTACGCGCAGCGGGTGAGCGTGGGCGACTTCGCCGGGTTCACCGTCCTCTTCCCCGCTTTCGAGCGCCCGAAGGGGTCGTACTCCGTCCTCGGCGGCATGACGAGCACGCCGAAGCCCTGCCGTGCCGAGGGGGCCGAAGTCCTCGAGCGGATGATCCTGACCTTCGAGCGGAATCCGAGGGTCGGCGCGGTCCCCGCGCGATAGCCTCGCGACGGAGGAAGAGATGCCAGACGGTGCCTGGGCCAAAGAGCTTCGAGCCGCGATCACGGTCTGCGACCGCGAGGGCGTGGCGCTGGAGATGAACGACCGGGCGGCCTCGACGTTCGAGAAGGACGGCGGGCGGGAGCTCATCGGGAAGAGCCTTCTCGACTGCCACCCCGGGCGCGCGCGGGCGCTCTTCGCGGAGCTCCTCCGGACCGGGGGGACGAACGTCTACACGATCGAGAAGGACGGCGTGAAGAAGCTCATCTACCAGGCGCCGTGGTACGAGGGCGGCGAGTACCGGGGAATCGTCGAGCTTTCGCTGCCCATTCCCTTCGAGGTCCCCCACTTCGTCCGGAGCTGAACGTCTTTCCGTCCGGTTGCCGATTTCCGCCACCGCGACGAAACGCCGGAACCGTCTAGACTTCGGCGTTCCCCGCCTGTCGCGGAGTTCCCGGGGGGTGAATCCATGCTGAAGACGACCCGGACGATCGTGTCCGACGCGTTTCGGGACCTCCGACTCTCGTGGAGGCGGCTCGCCGCCGCCGACGTCGCCTGGAAGGCCTTTGCCTTCGTGGTGCTGACGCCCGGGACCCTCATCCTCCTCAGGCTCTTCCTTTCCCGGCGGGCGGGAGGCGTCATCGCCGACGCCGAGATCGCGACGACCCTCCTGACGACCCTGCCCGGAATCGTCTCGCTCGTCCTCGGGGCTGCCGTCCTCGCCGCGATCACGGGACTCGAGGTGACCTGCCTCATGGCCATCGGCCTCGCCGGAGCGGACGGGAAAAGGCTCCGCGCGAGACAGGCCCTCCTGTTCGGCGTGACCCACGCGCCGCACGTCCTCGCCCTGACGGGGAACATCGTCCTGCGCGTCCTCGCCGGCCTCCTGCCGTTCGGACTCGGAGGCGGCCTCGTCTACTTCACGCTCCTCCGGCACCACGACATCAACTACTACCTCGCCCGGCGCCCGGCCGAGTTCTGGGTGGCCGCCGTCCTCGTGGCCGCGCTCCTCGTCGTCCTCGTCGCCCTCGCCCTCCGGACCGCCGTGCGCTGGGCCTTCGCGCTGCCGATCGTCCTCTTCGAGGGCGTTCTGCCGCGGCACGCCCTCGGAATGAGCGCGAAGAGGTCGATCGGGGACCGCAGCGTCATCCTCGCCTCCCTCGCGGCGTGGGGGACGATCGCGGCCGTCCTCCTCGGGTTCGCCACCTGGCTCCCGGAGGCGGCCGGCCGCCTCCTCGCGCCGCACTTCGGCGGGACGATGGCCGGGACCCTGGCGTTCGTCGTGATGCTCGCCGTCCTCTCGGGCCTCTTCGCCCTCGCGGCCGGCGTCGTGAGCACCTGCCTCTTCTCCCTCGTCCTGGCCCGTCTCTACCTCGCCGTCGGCGAGCCGGAGAGCCCGCGCTCCCCGGGTGAGGCCGTCATGGCGCCCCGCGGCTCCCTCGTCCGGCACCCGCGCCTCCTCGCCGCGGCCACCTCCGTCTCGGCGCTCGCCGTCACCGCCCTCGTCCTCCTCGCGGCGGTGCCGGCCAGGCGAAACCAGGAGGTGGCGGTGATCGCGCACCGCGGAGCGTCGGCCACGGCGCCGGAGAACTCGCTCGCCGCGTTTCGCCTCGCCGCGGACCAGGAGACGGACTACGTCGAGGTCGACGTCCAGGAGTCGGCCGACGGGGTC
>CALMDF010000438.1 GCA_937864895.1 uncultured Holophagales bacterium
GCTCTGCCAGGCGGCGCCGAGCTCGACGGCGACGACCTTCTCGGGCCGCACGTCGTCGAGGTCGTGCGGCGAGGAGACGTTCTCCTCGCCGTAGAGGAGGTCGCCGCGCCCCGGCTCGCGGCTCGTCATGCCGACGGAGGCGTAGACGGAGAGCTCTCTGCCGAGGTCGCGCCGCACGCCGAGCTTCGGGTTGAGAAACGTCCAGTCGACCGGGTCGACGGCGACGTCCCCCTCGTAGCGGAATCGCGCCCAGCGGAGCTGGAGGTCGCCGTAGAGGTGCCACGGCCCCGCGTCGCGCGCGAGCTTCACGAACGTCGACGCCTCGCTCTTGGTCCCGCGGTTGAGCCAGTCCCTCCCGCCGTCGACGACGTCCCGCGTCCGCGTCGACCCGAAGTCGCTCCCGTGAACGCCCCACGTCAGGCCGACGGGGCCGAGGGTCGTCTTCAGCGTGACCGCCGCGCCGAGATTCGTCCAGTCGAGGCCGTACTCGCGGAGCTCGCCGGTGGACGAGCTCCGGAGCCGGTACCAGCCTCCCGCGTCGTTGACGTAGAGCTGTCCCGCGAGGCTCGACGTCTCCGAGAGAAAGCGCGTGTACTGCGCCTGGACGAACTGCTGGCCGAAGGCGTCCCTCTCGTCGGGGCCGAGGGGGTTGTAGGTGAGGTCTTCCTCGAGGATCCACGGCTCGACCGCGTAGTAGGCCGACTGCGACTTCTCGCGGCCCAGGAAGCCGAAGAGCTTGAAGTAGCCCTTCTCGCTCTCGTGAGAGAGCCCCGCGTAGACGCTCTGCTGGTCGATCGCCGAGTTGTCGCGGAAGCCGTCGACCCCCTGCCAGGTTCCCCGGACGTAGGCCTTCAGCCCCGTGTCGCCGAGCCGGCCCAGCTGGTAGCCGGCGGTGGCCCGCTGCGTCCCGAAGGAGCCGAGGGCGAGCCGGGCCGTCAGCTCCGGCTCTTCCGCAAGGTCGAGGCTCGCGAAGTTCACCGAGCCGACGAAGCTCGCGACCCCCGCGGCCGACGTGCCGACGCCGCGCTGCACCTGCAGGCTCTCGACCGAGCTCGCGAGGTCGGCGAAGTCGACGAAGTAAAGGGTCGAGTCCTCCGGCTCGTTCAGCGGGGCGCCGTCGAGCGTGAAGTTGACCCGGGTCGGACCCATGCCACGCATCGAGACGTACGTGTAGCCGTTCCCGAGCCCGGTGTCGGAGGTGTAGCCCATACCGGGGAGGCTGGCGAGGAGCGCGGGCATTTCCTGTCCGGCGTTCTTCTTCTCGATCTCCTCGCGCGGCACGTCGGTCCTGGTCACGGGCGTGTCGGCGTCGGCCCGGACCGCCTGGACGACGACCTCCTCTGCGCGGCGGGGGAGGACGGGCGCCTCTTCGCTGGACGGCGGCGTCGTCGCGTCGGCCCGAGGCTCTTCTCCGCGGGCCCCGGCCGCGGGAGCGAGCCAGAGAAGGGCGGCGAGCGCGATGGGCGCCGCGGGCCGCCCGCGTGTCGAAACTCTCGTGAACGTCATGGCATCGCCTCCTCCTCCGCGCCTCGGGCGCGGGGGTTGAAGCGGACCCGTCGGGGACTCTCGAGGTTTGCGGAAGCACCCGCTTCCGTTTGCCGTTCCCTTCGCCGGTATGACCCGGATCAGGTTCGAGGGTTTGCTCTCAGGCCGGATCTCCGGCCACCCCTAGGCATCCGTCGGCGGGGAATATGGGCTGCTGGCGTGCCCCGTGTCAACGTCCTCGGTCCTGAGCGTCTGCCGCCGGCCTCCTCCGCGAGGGCGTCGCGAGCCACAGCTCGCACAGGACGACCCACGGGCGCGGATCAGTCGTTCCCGTAGATCGTGACGATCGCCTTCTTCGACGCGCCGGGCGTCGTCTTGTACCAGAGGACGATCTTTCGGATGAAACGGTCGCCCCCCTTCAGGTCGAGCGGAAACGTGGAGGTCCCGGCCCGGATGGTCTTCCGGACGTCGAGCTTGTCGGGCTCGCCGCTCCCGTAGACGACGTGGAGGCTCTCGATCACGACGTCGGCGGCGTCGGCCTTGAGCTTGATCTGGCGGTAAGCGCGCTTGGCGGAGACGGTCACCTCGTCGCGGTCGAGGCCCTTGTCGGCCTTGATGATGCCGAGGACCTTCCAGGCCGCGTGGGCCGGGAAGCTCGAGGCGAGCGCGAGGAGCAGGAATGTGGCGGCGAGGATCGTGCTGCGTCGGATCATTGCTTTCGTTCTTCCTTTCCCTGTTCGTGAGGGGTTCGAAGGTTATGGCGCGCCGACGACCTGGTAGCCGGGCTCGCCGTCGGGGCCGAGGACCTCCCGGTAGGCGACGCCGCCGTACTCGTAGGCGTTCCCCTGCTGGACGTACCCCTGCGGAATGCCCGGCACGATGACGCCGGGCGGCGGGGCGACGATCCGGTAGCCGCCCGGGCCGGGCGCGTAGAACGCCCCGTTGAAGTAGTGGTACTGGACCCCGCCCCACGGCACCAGGTAGGCGCCGGGGGGGACCACGGCGACGACGGCGCCGAACGGAGGCGGGACGCAGCGGTAGCCGCCGCCGCCCGCCACGTACCAGGTACCTTCCGCGTAGTAGTAGCTCGCCCCCTGGACGACGATCGTCGTGTGGCGCGGCGGGAGGCTCCGCGTGATGGCGCCGAGGAGGGCGAGGCCGCCGAGGAAGAGCGCGCGGTCGCGGCGGGCGTCGCGGATCTCGTGGCGGATGGCGGCGCCCACTCCCGGTCGCGGCGGACGGACGGGCGGCCTGGGATGCGGCCGCGGCGGCGGCCCGGGGCGGTGGCGGATCGAGCCCGAGGAGTAGCGGCCACGGTCCTGCGCCTCGGAGGCGGCGGGGGCGAGCATCAGGGCGAGGGCGAGCAGCGTCGTCGTCTTCTTCACGGCGTCACTCCTTTCCGCCCGGGACCGGCGGCGCGGCGGGCGCGGCGAGCTCGACCTTCCGGTCGCCATCGCCCGGGAGGAACGTGAAGACGTAGTCGGAGAGCGCCGTTTGCGGGTACCACTCCGTGAACGTCGCTTCGAACTGAGGAATCCCGGGCGCCTCGGAGTAGGTCAGGACGAGCTTCTTGATGAGCGGGTTGCCGTCGGCCTCGATCCAGACCTGGAAGTCGAGGTCGTCGAGGAGGACGAGGAGCTGGTGGCAGCGCTTTCCGGCGACGCGGCTCTCGCCGACGACATAGGCGGCCTTCAGCTCGCTCGCGGAGTAGGCGGCGGTCGTCACGAGAAAGTCGGAGAGGGGGACCGGGACGCCGAGCTTCTCGACGATGGTCTCGACGGCGGCGTCGTTCGGGCCGGTCACGGGGGCCTCGGCCCAGGTCCTCGACCGGAGGTCGGCGAGGACGAAGCGCTTCCCGTCGTAGGAGTAGGTCTTCCGGCCCCGGTCGCCGTCGAAGAAGACCTTGAAGCGGTCGGGGCGGCGGACGAGCGCGTCGACGCGCCCGCTCACGCGGACGCGGGTCGACTCGCCGTAGACCTCGTCGTACTCCACGTCCGCGTGGAAGGCGTAGCTCGGCTGCGCGCCGAGCCAGTCCCAGGCGGCCTTCAGGAGGGCCGAGGCCTCGGGCTCGACGACGGGCTCGGCCTCGTCGTCGACGGCCGCGGGGGCGGGCTGCGCGGGGGCCTTCGAGGCCTGGGCGGCGGCAGGGCCGGCCGCGGCGAGGAACGCGAGGGCGGCGGCGGTCGCGAGCCGGCCTCTCGGGTGCGGGCGGGCGGGTCGAACGGGACTCATCGAGGCTCCTTTCGGCGGGCTTTTCGGAAAGCCGGGCCGGAGGCCGGGCTGGCGGACCGGCCCCTGAAAAACCGGGGACTATACCGTATGTTTACTGTAAACGGCCCCGGGGCGCCGCCGGCTCGGGCCTGGGCTTCGGGGTCCTTCCGCAGGGCGAGGGCTGGGTCGAGCAGGCGCTCGCGGCCGCCTGACCGGCGGACTGCGGAGGCGCGGGCCTTTCCGCGAACTGTGGCGAGCGGGTCTGGCCCGCGGAGCAGGATGCGCCGGCCTCCGGCGCGCCTTCAGCCTCCTACGGGATTCCGACCTTCAGGTCGCCCGCGTAGGTCCGCATCGGCCGTTTCCGCGTGCCGTCGTCCGTCTCGACGGTGTCCTTCTCCCACCCCTCGCCGCCGTCGACGATGGTCCACTTCATTCCCATCCCCTCGAAGGTCGCCGTCTTCCCGTCGATGGCGATGCTCGTGAGCGGGTAGGGGCGGTCGGAGGTGGGGAAGCCCATATTGAAGCCGTTCGCCCAGTTGTCGACCTGCTTGCCCGTGTCGAGGTCGTAGACCCGGTACGTCAGCGACCCCTCTTCGGGCTGGTAGCCGGGCTGGTCCTTCTGGCCCACGGCGGGGCGCGCCTTGAAGATGAGGAAGAACTGGACGCGGTTCCGGTTGCCGTCCTTGTTGTAGTCGAAGCGGTGGACCCCGGTGTAGGCAACGCCGCCCCTCAGCTCGGGGACGTCGGCCGCGGGCGCGGGGAACGCGAAGGCGAGGGCGGACACGAGGGCGAGGCCCGCCGAGCGAACGGAACGGAAGGCCGCGAGCTTCATCACGCCTCCTTCTCCGCGAGCGCCTCGGGCGTCGCCGCGGCCTCGCGAACCTGTGTGACCCGCTGCCGGACGATCACGTGGAGGCCGAGGCAGCGGTCGACGTAGCTCGCGCCGCGCGCCGCCTCCTCGCGCATCGCGGAGGCCAGCGCGGCGTCGCCGATCGTCGTCTCGACCCACGCCGCGGCGGAGGCGAAGTCGAGGCCGGGAAGCGTCGAGGGGGCAGGCTCTAAAAGGAGCTCGAGCTCCTGGAGGCTCCGGACGTCGTTCTTGATCAGGCCGATCGGAGGCTTCATCCGCCCGGCGCGGAGGCGGTCGGCCCAGGGGACGACGGCGAGCATCCGGGCGGCGTCGGAGGGGGAGGGAGGGGGAAGCGTCGCGCTCATCTGAGCCTCCTCACCCCTCGGCCCCGATGCGGTCCGCCTTCGCGAGCTCGTCGGCGACGAAGGCCATGTCCATCTTCTCGAGGGTGCTCCGCTTCGGCCAGCCGGTCTTCGGGTCCCACCCCTCGAGGCCGTAGTAGAGCGTCTTCCACTCGTCGAACTTCGCCTTGTCGAGCGAGCGGCCCATGACGTCGGTGTAGGCCCACTCGCCCTTCTCGTCGCGGCAGGGCCACATGTAGAAGGGGAAGAGCTCCCCCTTCTCG
>CALMDF010000439.1 GCA_937864895.1 uncultured Holophagales bacterium
CCCGCCGCCCTCTCCGCGATCCCGCGCGCGATCCGCTGGGCGTCCTGGCGGGAGCAGAGGAGCGCCGCGGCGACGACGTCCTTCGAGAGGGTCTTGGAGAGGAGGTGCCCGAAGAGGGACACCGGCCCGGCCGTGAGGAAGCCGAGGAGCGTGAGGACGGCGGTGAGGTTGCGGCGGAATCGGCGCGCCTCGAGGTCGGACACGCCCCGGAGTTTACGTTCACGTGCGCTATCCTCCCGCCTCGCCGTGATGGACGCCGCCGAACCCGAAGCCCCGAAACGCAAGCGCCTCCGCCCGGAGGTCGCGTTCCTCCTGAAGTTCGCCTTCTTCCTCGTCCTCTTCTTCGTGGCGACCGCCCCGAAGCCGATGAACGACGCCTTCGTCGAGCCCTTCACCGCGGGCGTCGCGAAGGTCGGCGGCTTCACGGCGGGCCTCTTCGGCGAAGACACGACGATGATCGGAACGGCCATCGTCTCCCCCCGCTTCGCGGTGAACGTGCGGACCGGGTGCAACGGCCTCGAGACGATCTACATCTTCTTCGCCGGGGTCCTCGCCTTCCCGGCCCCCTGGAGCCGAAAGCTCTGGGGACTCGTCCTGGGCTTCCTGGCCATCCAGCTCCTGAACAACGTCAGGATCGTCAGCCTCTTCTACATCGGGGTCTACTTCCCGCAGCACTTCGAGGACTCCCACGTCGTCATCTGGCAGGCGATCGTCATCCTCTTCGGCGTGGCCCTCTTCCTCCTCTGGGCCGACCGCTATGCGCGACCGTCTCGACCCGCGGCTCCGTAGGCTCCTCGTCAGGCTCCCCCTCTCGGCGGGCCTCGCGATCGTCCTCTGGTTCGCGCTCGTCGCCCAGCCGTGGGGACGCCTCGTGACGAGCGCGTCCGAGCGCTGGATCCGCGCGGCCGAACGCACGAAGGTGACGCGGCTCGCGTTCGACCGGGGGCTCGTCGCCGTGGAGCGGGCCGACCTCTCGAGCCGCTCGGAGACCCCCGCCTTCTCGGCGGCGCCGGTCACCGCGAACCTCGTCCTGCTCCTGGCGCTCCTCTTCGCGACCCCGAGGGAGCTCCGCGCGTCGGCGTTCCCGGCGCGCGTCGCCTTCGCTCTCGCGGCCCTCCTGGTGACCCAGGTCCTGCACATGTCCTTCACCGTCCAGACCATCTACGCGACGAAGCTCGGGGCCTGGAGCGTCGTTTCGTGGCCTCGCTGGCAGAGGGAGCTCGTGGCGACGGGCCGGTACTTCTTCGACATCATCGGGAAGTACGCCGTGCCCTTCGTCTTCTGGGTGCTCACGCTCCGGCTGGGGGAACGGGACGACCCCGGAAAGCCGAACGCCGCCCCCGCGAAGGGGCGGCGCCGGAAGAAGAAGGGCTGACCCGCCGCGCCGGGAGCGGCGAGGCGCGGCGACGGGCCCCTAGTCCTGGCGCTTGAGGTACCTGAAGTCCTTGATGTCGTACTCCTTCATCTTCGCGATGAGGGAGCCGCGCGAGATGTTCAGGAGGCGGGCGCCGAGCGACTGGTTCCCGCGCACCTTGCGCATGACCCGCTCGATGACCTGACGCTCGACCTTCTCGACGATCTCCTTGAGGTCGTCGCTCTCGGCGAGCGTCAGCTCGACGTGCTCGTCGCCGAACTTGGTCTCGAGGTCCGCGAGGCGGACCGGGCCCGTCCCCAGCTGGGCCGCGAGGCGGCGGACCTCGTTCTCCAGCTCGCGGACGTTCCCCGCGTAGTTGAAGTCGAGAAGGGCGTTCATCGCCTCGACGTCGAAGCTCGCGGCCGGCGGCCCCCCGTGCCGGGCCGCGAAGGCGTCGAGGAGGGCCGGGATGTCCTCCTTGCGGTCGCGAAGCGTCGGGATGCGGAGCGTGAGGGCCGAGAGCCGGTAGTAGAGGTCGTCGCGGAACGTCCCTTCCTCCACCGCGCGCGTGAGCGGGCGCGAGGAGGTGCCGATGACCCTTACGTCGAGGGGGACGGAGCGGCCGCCGGGCGCCACGACCTCGCGAGCCTCGAGGAGGCGGTAGAGGAGCGCCTGGGTCGCCGCCGGGAGGTCGCTGACCTCTTCGATGATGAGCGTGCCGCCGTCGGCCTCGAAGAGCCGGCCGGGCCGGCGCCGGCGGTCGGCCGGGCCGGGGCTGCCGAGGAGGTCCTCCTCGAGCGCGGCCGCGGTCGAGGCGGTCGCCGCGATCCGCACGAGGGGGCGGGGCCGCCGCGGCGAGAGGGCGTGGAGCGTCTCGGCCGCGAGGGTCTTCCCGCTGCCGACGTCGCCGATGATGAGGACGGGCGCGCGGGCCGAGGCGATCCGCTGGAGCGAGACCCTGAGGTTCTGGATCGCGAGGGAGGACCCGACGACCGCGGTCGCAGGGTCCTCGAGGGGCGCGGTGATGACGGCGGCCGGCGCGTGCGCGGCGCCCCGCTCCCCGAAGGGCGCGTCGGCCCGCTCGGCGTGGACGAAGCCCGTCGCGGCCGCGAGGGCGATGGCGAGCTCGTTCAGGAGCGGGTCCGCGGCGAGCTCCATCGGAAGGACGAGGAGGCCCACGGCCTCGGCCCCGGGCCTCACGACCGGGTAGACCCTGAGCCGCATCCCCGCCTCGAAGACGTCGGTCGGGCCACCCGCGGAGAAGACCTCGTCGACGGCACGGCGCGCCAGGCGCGGAAGGGTCCCCTTCCAGATGGCCGCGACCGCTTCCCCGGCGGAAGCCTCGGCGACCGAGAGGAACGCGACGCTGTGGACCGGCGTCGAGGAGGAGAGGTAGGAAGCGACCTCCTGGAGCCGCTCGTCGAGCGTGGACGAGGAGCGAAGGCGGCCGAAGACCTCGGCCCACACGTCGGCGAGGCGGAAGCCCTGCGCCGCGGAAAGGGACGAGGAGCGGTTCTCGACCGGGCGAACCGCGGGCATCGGCTCGTACGTCCTGGGACGCGGCTCCGGCGCCCGGGGCGAGGGAGGGACGGCCACGGGGGCCGGCACGGGCGGCGCAAGGGCCGCGGCGGCCATCGAGAGAGCATCACGGCCGCGCGGCGGCGGCGCCGAGATCCTGTTCGGATTCGGAGCAGGGCCGTTCAGGAGAGTGATCGTCGCCTCGCCGATCTGGATTCGATCGCCCGACGCGAGGGCAGCGGTTTTCACGATCGAACCGTTCAGGTACACGTCCGACCCGGGAGCCGTCCCGAGGACGTCGAGCCGAAGCTCTTCTCCGACGACGGAGATCCGGGCGTGCCGGCCGAGGACACCCCGGGCCCTTACGACCAGATCGTTTCCAGAGGAAGCGCCGAGGTGGATCACGTCGCGGTGAACCTTCCGGATCTCCGACTCGCCACCCGGCTTGCGGACCTCGAAGCTGAGCATGATGTAGGCCTCCGATTCGCGAGGGAGTGCCTCTCGAACGAGCGGAAGGCTACCACGGCGAAAGGGGAGTTGTCCTCGGGGCGTCGACAAATTCTGTACGGTGAGAAGCCCTTAGAATGCAGCGCGGGAAGACGATGCCCGGACTCCTCATCGACGCGATTCCCTTCAGCGCCCCCCGCGACCCCGACCTCGAGGCGCTCGTCGCGACGCTTCGCAACGCGCTCGACCCCGACGCCGTCGAGCTGGTCCTGCGGTGCCCCGTCTCCGGACGACGCTATCGGCGGCGGGTCGACGGGGGCCGCGACTCCGGCCTGCGTCCCTCTTTCACGGGAAGAGTCCCCGCCGAGGCTTCCGCGAACGCCCTCGCCGTCTCCTTCGGCGCGCCCGGGGAGTGGGAGGGGCGGCTCTTCCTCGTGCGGCGACGGGTCCGGCCCTGGACGGGGGCCGAGACGACGCGTTTCTCGATC
>CALMDF010000440.1 GCA_937864895.1 uncultured Holophagales bacterium
TCGCGCCGATGCCGAGGAAGATCAACGGCGGGAACACGCCGGCCCGCACGCCGTAGTAGATGATCCCCAGCACGCTGTTGCCGCCCGAGTTGAAGACGTACTCGTGCGAAACGGGGTCGATCATGTACAGCGAGACGCTGTTGAAGATCGAGAGCGGCATCGGGATGTTCCCGACGAGGATCCCGAAGCCGATCGGCACGAGGAGGAGCGGCTCGTAGTCCTTCGCGATCGCGAGGTAGATGAAGAGCAGGCCGACGAGGACCATGACGACGTTGCCGATCGTCAGGTTCGCGATGCCGCTCCCCTGGACGACCTGGTCGAGGTACCCCGTGATGTCACCCGTCCTGACGTCCTTCGCGAAGAAGCCCTGCTCGAACTGGGTGACGAGACCGAGGCTCTCCGTCTTCCCGACCGTGACCACCGTGTAGATCGCGGCGAGGCGGCCGGACTCGTCGAAGAGCCGGCCCTTGGCCGCCCTCTTGAGCGTGTGGGCGTCGAGGTGGTCGAGCCCCTTGTCGATCCGGAAGTAGACCCCCGGCGGCTCGACCTTGAAGGGGAGAAAGCCGATCTTCAACGAGGGGATCGCAACGTGGTCGACGTCGTCGAGCGACTTGCCGTCGACGTAGCCGGTGACCCGGACGATCGTCTCGAAGTCGTCGGCGTGGACGGCGACGAACGAGCCGACCTCGGTCTCTCGCGCGTCGCGGAGGAGGCCCGAGGTCGCCTTCGGTCCGAGGTAGTCGTTCACGAGGCCGTCCCGGGCCCCCTTGTGGATCCGGAGGTAGTCGGCGGTGGCGTCGAAGGTCGCCCCGAACGAGGGGCGTGGGGCGGCGTCCGCGGCCGGAGCGAGGAGAAGGAGGAGGAGCGGGACGGCGAGGAGGCGGAGTCGTCTCACGGCCGGCCCTACAGCGTCGTCATCTTCGGGCGCGCCACCTCGACGAGGAGGTCCCCTTCGGAGATGGAGTCCCCCTCGCGGACGTAGATCTTCGCGACGGTCCCGGCGTACGGAGAGGCGATGGCGTTCTCCATCTTCATCGCCTCCATGACGAGGAGCGGCTGCCCGGCGGCGACGGTGTCCCCCTCCTTCGCCTTGATCGTGAGGACGAGGCCCGGCATCGGGGCGACGATGCCCCCCTCACCGCGCCCGGCCGGGGCGGGCCGGCTCGCGGGGGCGGCCGCGGGGGCCGCCTTCGGGAAGGCGCCGGACGGCGCGGCGGGGGCGGACGCCGGCCGGACGGCCTCGGCGACCTTCCGGCGGCCGAGCTGGACGATGTCGACGGAGAATTCCTTCCCGTCGACGAGGACCGTCGCGCGCTCGGGGGTGAGCTCCTTGATCTCGGCCTGGTACTCGCGGCCGCCGATTCGGAGGACGTGCTGGCTCATGGAATCCTCGTTTCGTTCTTTCTCACGACTGGGGCGCCGAGCGGCGGATGGTGACCCGGGAGCCGGGCCGGTTCAGGTAGAGCTTCCGCTCCACCTCGAGGACCGCGGCGATGACCGCCAGGACCTCGGCGGGAACCGGCTCGGACGGGACGGCCTCGACCGCCGGTGAGGGGGCGGGAGCGGGGGCGGCGTGGCCGTGCCCCTCCTCCCCCCAGCGGACGTGCCTCGCGGCCCGGCTGAAGAGCTGGATGAACGCGATGCACGCGACGAGACCGATGAAGACGACACCCATGCCGAGCGCCGTGACGACCCACGCTTCCCACTGCGTCATCGGTCACCTCAGAGGGGAATGTTCGTGTGGCGGCGGGCAGGGTTGCCGTCGCGCTTGTCGGCGAGCATCTCGAGCGCCTTGATGATCCGGAACCGGGTGGTCGCCGGCTTGATGACGTCGTCGATGTAGCCCTTCCGCGCGGCCGCGTACGGCGTGGCGAAGAGGCTCGAGTAGCGCTCCTTCAGCTCCGCCGCCTTCGCCGCCACGTCCTCGGCGGCGTCCAGCTCCTTCTTGTAGATGATCTCGACGGCGCCGTCGGGCCCCATGACGGCGATCTCCGCGGTCGGCCACGCGTAGTTGACGTCGCCCCTCAGGTGCTTGGAGCTCATGACGCAGTAGGCCCCGCCGTAGGCCTTGCGCAGGATCACGGTCACCTTCGGCACCGTCGCCTCGGCGAACGCGAAGAGGAGCTTGGCGCCGTTGCGGATGATCCCGCCGTACTCCTGGGTCGTCCCCGGCATGAACCCCGGGACGTCCTCGAGCGTGACGAGGGGGATGTTGAAGGCGTCGCAGAACCGGACGAACCGCGCCCCCTTGATGGAGGACGCGTTGTCGAGGACCCCCGCGAGGACCTTCGGCTGGTTCGCGACGATCCCCACGGAGCGGCCGTTGAACCGGGCGAAGCCGACGACCAGGTTCGCGGCGAAGGCCTCGTGCACCTCGAGGAACTCGCCGGAGTCGACGACGGCGCGGATGACGTCCTTGACGTCGTAGGGCTGGTTAGGCCCGTCGGGAAGGACGGCGTTCAGCTCGGGAACGGCGCGGTCGGCCGGGTCCGTGGACGGGACGATCGGCGGCTTCTCGAGGTAGTTCTGCGGGAAGTACGCGAGCATCCGGCGGACGAGGGCGAGCGCCTCGTCCTCGTTGTCGGCGACGAAGTGGGCCACGCCGCTCCTGCCGGCGTGGACGTCGGCGCCGCCGAGCTGCTCGGTCGTCACGACCTCGCGGGTCACCTGCTTCACGACCTTGGGCCCCGTCAGGAACATGTAGCTCGTGCCCCGCGTCATCGCCACGAAGTCCGTGATGGCGGGGCTGTAGACGGCGCCCCCTGCGCACGGGCCGAGGACGAGGCTGATCTGCGGGACGACGCCCGACGCCAGGACGTTCCTGAGGAAGATGTCGGAGTAGCCCGCGAGGGCGTCGACCCCTTCCTGGATGCGGGCCCCGCCCGAGTCGTTCAGGCCGATCACGGGCGCCCCCACCTTCACGGCGAGGTCCATGATCTTGCAGATCTTCTCGGCGAAGGTCTTCGAGAGGCTCCCGCCGAAGATCGTGAAGTCCTGGCTGAAGACGAAGACCAGCCGGCCGTTGATCGTGCCGTGGCCGGTGATGACGCCGTCGGTCAGGGGCTGGTCCTTCTCCATCCCGAAGTCGGTACACCGGTGGGTGACGAACGTGTCGAACTCCTCGAAGCTTCCCTCGTCGAGGAGCTTTTCGATCCGTTCCCGGGCGGTGTACTTG
>CALMDF010000441.1 GCA_937864895.1 uncultured Holophagales bacterium
AGAGGTCGAGCATCGCCTCGAGCGAGGCGGCCCCGCCCTCGCGACGGCAGGTCCAGGCCCGCGCGAGCCAGAGGCCGTCCTCGAGACGCGTCGTGCCGTCGGGCGTCTCGAGGACCCCGGCGTCCGACTCGAAGAGCGCGAGGGCGACGGGCTCCCCTTTCTTCCGTCGGACGAGCTCGCGCCGCTCCGCGAGCGGGACCCATTCCTCCCCGCGCCTCACGCGGTGCCCCTTCACCTCCTCGATGACGAAGTCGATGGTGTCGGCGAAGCCGTAGGTGAAGCCCCCGGCGATGGCGCACGTCCGGCCCATGACGAGGCCGGGGACACCCGGCACGGTCACGCCCGTCCGGAAGTCCCCGTCCGGGAGCTCGCCGACGACCTCGTACCAGATGGCCGGGAGGCGGTTCACCTCGAGGTGCGGGTCGCTCGCGTAGAGCGCCGCGCCCGACGCCGAGAGGCGCCCGGCGATCGCGACGTTGTTGCTCGCGCGGAGCCCCGGGAGCGGAGGGAGGGCCGGGACGAGCTCCGGCACGTGCCGGAGGGCCCGGATCTCGCCGAGGAGCGCGTCGTCGAGGCCGTCGAGGTGCGGCCGGAAAAGGCGGGCGAGCTTCCCGCGGTCGACGCCCGCGCGAAGCGCCTGGAGAACGAACGTCTCCGCGTCCCCCTGCGCCTGGGCGAGGCCGACGAAGCTCATGAGGCGGAGCGTCAGGAGCGTGTCGGCGGGCGTCCAGGGCTCGGCCGGGACGCCGAGGAGGCCGAGCTCCCACGGCCTTCCGCGCGCGAGCCGGGCGTTCACGCCCGAGGCGTAGGCCTCGGCCAGCTCGAGCGCCCGGCCCCCGAGCCGCGAGGCCTCCTCGGCCGACGCGGCCGCGAAGAGGTTCCTGCGCATGAAGAGGTCGATCGCGAGCGAGGCGGGCGAATCGTCGAGGAGCTCGGCGAGCCGGCCCTGGCCGATCACCTTCACGAGGAGCATCTGGAGCGCCCGGTCGTGGGCGTGGGCGTAACCGTACGCCGCCGCCAGGGCCAGGTCGTCGGCCGCGGCGGCGTGGACCACGCCGTGCCCGTCCCGCCGGAGCGTGAAGGTGCGTCCCGCGGCCGCGAAGGCGCGTGTCGATCGCCCGATCCGTGGTCTCACGACCGGGCATTCTATGGGCAGGAAGGGGGGATGCCGGGAGGACGGCCCGTCAGTGCCCGGAGCAGCCGGGGACGCGGCCGAGCGAGGCGACGTCCCCCTCGAGCGCCAGCTTCCCCTTCGACGAGAGGAAGGCGAGGAGCCCCTCGAAGTCGAACCGGTCGCCGTGGCAGTTGCCGTAGAGCGCGTCGTCGCCGAACGCCGCCGCCGCCAGGACCTTCAGCTCGGCCACCGGGAGGCTGCCGCCGCGACCGGCCAGGATCCCGAGGATCTCGTGGCCGAAGACGAAGCCGTCGCCCTCGTGAGAGTGGTCGTGGTGATGTTCGTGGTCGTGGGCGTGCATCGACATGGCGCGAACCCTAGCACGCCCCCCTCCGGGCCGGGATGACGGACGTCATGCCGGCCGGGCCTCCCCGCCCCTCAGCGCGGGATCGCCGGCGGCAGGCCGCGCCCCGTCTCGAGGTAGACGGCGAAGGTGCCGAGCCAGTGGCTCCCCTCGTAGTGCTCGGAGGTGACGCTCGGGAGGCTCGCCTTCGCGTGGGCGCCGGCGGTCGCGCGGAGGGACCGGATCCGGGGATCCCCCTTCGGCAGCCCCGCGGCGATTCCCTGGAGCATCCAGGCCCGCGAGAGGTTCAGGCCGTCGAGGTGGACGAGCTTGCCGTCGGTCCGGTCGGTGACGATTCCCGGGGCGAGCCACGTCGCCGACCCGTTCACGGGGAGCTCGGGAAGGAAGCCGGTGAGCCACTTCGCAAACTTCTCCGGCGGGAGGACCCGCCGCATGAGGTCCGCCTCGGCGATGCAGGGGGAGAGGAAGTCCTGCCCGGAGGGCTCGTAGGAGATCGGGCAGCGCCGGTCCTTCTCGTAGAGCTCGCCGACGCGTCGGGCGAGGACCTCGGCTTTCTCCATTTCTCCCGCGCCGCGCGCCCAGTCGAGGACGAGGCCGAACGCGAAGGCCGTCTGCGGGTGCTCCCCCTCCCGGATCGGGTAGGCGAGCTTCGGGACCCAGGCGAAGAGCATCTCGGCCGACTTCGCCTCGAGCGGCGCGAGGGCCTTCGACCACGCCTTCGCCTCGGGGTCGTCCCACTCCCTGAGCTCGGCGGCGAGCTGGAGGAGCCAGGCGAGGCCGTAGGGCCGCTCGAACCCGACGCGCCCGGGCGCGGACAGGTAGGCGACCTCGCCCGCGACGTTCGCCCCGGTGAGGCTCTTCGCGAGCGCGGCGCGCGCCTCGGCCGCGAACGGGGCCGAGGGGTGGAGGCGGGCGAGCCGGGCGAGGAGCCAGTGCCCGTGGACGGAGGAGTGCCAGTCGAAGCAGCCGTAGAACGCGGGCGTCAGCTCGCGCGGAGGCTTCGCGTCGGCGTCGGCGTTCATCACGTGCGCGATCTTGTTCGGGTACTCCTTGTGGACGCAGTCGAGCGCGAGCCGCGCGAAACGGCCGGCGGCGGCCGGATCCAGCCCGGCGTCGGCGGCGGCCGCCGGCGAGGGAGCGAAGGCGAGGAGGACGAGGAGGGCGGGAGCGAAGAGAGCTCGCGTGCGCACGGGCGATTCTAGGCTCGTCGCGAAGAGGCCCGGCTCAATCGGGGTGGGCGACGACCTTCACGCGAAGCTTCGCGGCGCGCGGGAAATCCAACGTCTTCATCTGCACCGAGACCCGGTTCGTGTCCGCGGCCTCGGTTCCGTTCAAGGTCCGCTCCTGGACCCCGGAACCGATCTCCCTCCCCGCGTCGTCGAGGACCCAGACGCGGTAGAGGCACTTCCAGTCGTCGTCGTCGCGGTTCGAATACGTGAACTTCACCGTCAGCTTCGTCGTGTCGCCCGGCTTGCCCGCGGCCTTCCGGACCTCGTCGGGCTCCGGCCAGGAGGTCACTTCGACCGACTCGATCGTGACGAAGCGGTCATCGATCCCGAGGGGGATCGACTCCTTCGTCCGGAACGGAACGGTCTTCTCGAAGCGAGGGGCCGCGCTCGCCGTCTCCGCCGTCTTCGGAGCGCTCGCGGACTCCGGGACGGACACGGGGGCCGGCTCGGGAGTCGGCGCGACGGCGACGTTCCCCTGGGACGGGCTCCTCCGATCGGGCGTCGGGGTGGCCCGGGCGGGAACCGTCGGCGGGGGCGCCGTCGGGACTCCCAGCTCCTCGATCGTCACGGTGGAGGATTCGTCGGCGGGCGCCTCCGAGGTCTCCGCGGGCGCCTCCGTGGGCGTCGCGAGCACGTCTCCTTCCGCCGTCGTCGCGGGCGCCTGCTCGCCGGCCGGCGTCGCCGCGGGGACGACCACGGCGTCCGCGGGAGGCTCGACCGGGGCCCCCTTCGGGCGGAAGAGCACCCAGCCGACCCCCGCCGCCGCACCGACGAAGAGGACCGCCACGACGACGATGGCCGCCACGACCGCGCCGGTCGGGTGGCCGGACGGCGCGGGACGCCGCACCGTGACCCCCGTCTGCGGGGCGGGGAGGGTCAGTGCCGGCCGGAGCGTCATCGGCGTCGAAGCGCCGGGAGGCGGCGTCGCGCCCGAGCCGGCGATCCAGGTCGGGTCGAGCGGCCTCGCGGACCGAACGGCCGTCGAGGGGCGCGCCGGCATCGCCGTGCCGAGCGCCTCCGCCAGAGCCGTCACCATTTCCCGGCACGTGCCGTAGCGGTCCTGCGGCTTCTTGGAGAGGGCCTTCGCGAGGACGGTGTCGACCTCGGGGGGGAGGCCGGGGACGAAGGACGAAGGGGGGGGCGGCGCCTCCCTGAGGTGCTTGTCGAGGACGGCGAAGGGCGACTCGCTCCGGAAGGGGGTGCGCCCGGTGAGGAGCTCGAACGCCACGATACCGAGCGCGTACTGGTCGGCCCGCGGATCGACGGAGCGCCCGATCGCCTGCTCGGGGGCCATGTAGGCGGGCGTGCCGACGACCATCCCCGCGGCCGTCAGCTCGGAGGAGACCTCCGTGTTCTTGGCGAGTCCGAAGTCGGCGAGCAGGAGGCTCCCGGAGGCGTCGACGAGGACGTTCGAGGGTTTGACGTCGCGGTGGAGGACGCCCCTGGAGTGGGCGTGGTCGAGCGCGGCGGCGATCGCCGAGAGGGCCTCGACGGCCTCTTCTCCCGGCATGGGCCCCTGGATGAGCTCCTTGAGGCTCCCGCCCGGCAGGAGGGGCATGACGAGGTAGGTGACTCCGGCCTCGGTCCCGAAGTCGTAGATCGGGAGGATGCGGGGGTGCTCGAGCTGCGCCGCGAGGCGCGCCTCGCGGACGAACCGCTCGCGGAACTCGAGCTCGTCGGCGATCTCGTCCCTGACGACCTTCACGGCGACGCTCCGGTGGAGCCCCTCGTCGAAGGCCTCCCAGACCTCGGCCATCCCTCCCGCGCCGAGCTTGCGCGAGAGGACGTAGCGACCGAGCCTTCGCCCCGCCTCGACCGTCACCGGCCGAATCCCTCCCCGGTCCGGTCCCGGGTGAAGCGCGCGTAGACGCTCCGCAGGAGCTCCGGGCCCGGGTGGAGGGCCTCGCCGTCGAGGTTTGCAGCGGCGAACGCCGGCGCGAGGACGAGCGGAACCCAGCTGATCGAGCCCGGGTCCCCTCCCCCGGCCTCCTCGAGGGCGACGGCAGCCCAGACGCGCGTCGGGAGATGGACCGTGTCGACGGACCGGGGCGTCGGGGCGGCGCAGAAACCGGGCGGCGAGGTCACGAGGTACTCGCGGCAGGCGATGGGCCGGTCCGCGTAGATCGAGCAGCTCTCGCTTTCGAGAAACGGGCACGCGATTCCGAGCGCGAAGTAGGCGAGCCCCTTTTCGGTCCGCTCGGCGGCGGTCCACTCCCCTCTCCTCTCGAACGGCTCGAGGAGCCCCGGTTCCGCCAGACGCCGGAGGGCGTCGGCGAAACGGGCCTTCACCTCGGTCCTTCGAGGCTCGGGCAGCTCCTCGACGAGGGCCGCGATCTGCCGCGCCTCGGCGGGGGCGACGGGAACGACCTGCCGGCAGCAGGCCCCGCAGCCAGCCGAGCAGGTGACCGGCTTTCCGGCGGCGGCCGACTGCGCGGCCGCGTGGGAGACGAGCGCGTCCGCCGTCGCCTGGAGAGCCGGAAGGAGGCTCCGCATCGGGACCTCGCCCATCGGAACGTCCATCTCCACGCGGACGTGACCTCCGGGGAGGTTCAGCTCCGCCGTCAGCCGACGGGACTCCACCGTCGTCCCTTCATGCGACGGAATTAGAACAGACTCAGCCCGGCGCGGCGCGCCCCGCGTAGAGGAACCGCTTGATCTTCCGCGTCGGGGTCTTCTGGAACTCCTCCGGGACGACCTCGATCGAGGCCACCTGGCAGAACGGGGGAAGCCTTTCGTTCAGCTTCCGCCGGTTGCGCTCCATCTCCCGGAGGATCCCGTCGTGCCCGACGTGCGCCGCGTCCGCGGCCTCGAGGTCGGGGTAGACGAGGGCGTGGAGGCGGTGGTCCCGCTCGAGGACGAGCGACTCGGAGACGAGCGGCAGGGCGTTCAGGCGGGCCTCGATCTCCTCGGGGTAGACGTTCTGGCCCGTCGCGCCGAGGAACATCGTCTTCGACCGGCCGCGCAGCGTCAGGAATCCGGCGGCGTCGAGGAGCCCGAGGTCCCCGGTCTTCAGCCACCCGTTCTCGTCGAGGACCTCCCGGGTCGCCTCCGGGCTCTTGTAGTACCCCGCCATCACGTGCGGCCCGCGGACCTTCACCTCCCCCGCCTCGCGCGCCGGGTCGGGAGAGTCGACGGCGAGCTCCATCCCGTCGACGGCGCGCCCCACCCCCTGGGCCCTGTGCTCGCGCCAGCCGGCATAGGTGAGGAGGGGCCCGCACTCCGTCATCCCGTACCCGACCGTGACGGGAAAGCCGATCCGGAGGAGGAACTCCTCCACC
Source organism: uncultured Holophagales bacterium (assembly GCA_937864895.1). Lineage (GTDB taxonomy): Bacteria > Acidobacteriota > Thermoanaerobaculia > UBA5066 > UBA5066 > UBA5066. The sequence goes on from CALMDF010000441.1 coordinate 5,986, forward strand.
GTCGGGTTCAGCGCCGCGCCGCCGACGACGACCTCGAGGACCCTCCCCCCGAAGGCGTCGACGAGCTTCTTCCGGAGGAGCGCGTCCATCCTCCTCCGGAGCGCGGGGACCTTCGACAGGAGGCGGACGGCCGGCTTCTCGAGAAAGGGGCGGACCCGCTTCGCGTAGATCTTCTCGAGGACGAGCGGGACCGTGAGGACGAGGCGAGGCTTCTCGGCGCCGAAGGCCTTCAGGACGACCTGCGGCGAGGGGGTCCTGTCGAGGAAGGCGATCCGGCAGCCGACGGAGACCGGGAAGAGGAACTCGAAGGCGCAACCGAAGGCGTGGGCGAGCGGGAGGAACGAGACGAGGGCGTCCCCCGCCTCGAGGGGCATGTGGCTCTGGGCGAAGAGGACGTTCCGGTGGAGGCTCCGGTGCGGGAGCATCACGCCCTTCGAGAAGCCGGTCGTCCCCGAGGTGTAGACGATGGAGGCGAGGTCCTCGGGCCCGGGGCAGGCCCAGGAGATCGAGCCGGGAGAGGGGGCGGGCCGCGACCGGGCGGCCTCGTCGGCCCGCCGGAGGGCCGACGACGACCCCTCGCGCCTCACGAAGAGGGGCGAGAGGTCGTTCGTCGAGAGGACTGCCTTCACCCCCGGCATCTTCGCGGGGTCGAGGTGGTCGAGGAACGCCCCGGTCGTCAGGAGGAGGGTCGAGTCGGAGTGGTTCAGGATGTGGTGGATGTCCTCGTCCCGGAAGTCGGGGAGGATCGGCACGGCGACCGCCCCGTGGGAGAGGATCGCGAGGTAGCCCGTCGCCCAGCCGGAGGAGTTCCGGCCGAGGAGGGCCACCTTCGTCCCGGGCCTCACGCTCAGCTCCCCGAACGCCGCGTGGAGCCGGGCGACGCGGGCCGCGACGTCGCCGTAGGTCAGCGCCGGGCCGGGAAAGTCCGAGAAGGCGGGAAGGTCGTGATTCCGGTGGAAGGCCCGTTCGAGGAGGGGAACGAGGGTTTCTTCTCCCATCGCGATCGGCGATCTTACGCCGCGCCCGCCATCGCCCGACGGGCTAAGATCCGTCGGTGCGGGGCCCCTGTAGCGGCCCTGGGAGTGCTTCGATGAGCCAGAACGTCGACTTCACCCGCCTCGACCTGAGAGACGCCCTCGACCTCGCCATCCTGATCGAGGACGAGGCCCGCGAGCGTTACGAGGAGTTCGCGGACCAGATGGAGGTCCACCACACCGCCGACGCGGCGAAGTTCTACCGCTTCATGGCGCAGAACGAGGCCAAGCACGGCGCCGACCTCGCGGCGCGCAGGAAGACCCTCTTCGGAGACGCCCCGTGCCGGATGAGCCGCTCGATGCTCTGGGACGTCGAGGCGCCCGACTACGACCAGGCGCGTGCCTTCATGTCGCCCCGCCGGGCCCTCGAGGTCGCCCTCGAGTCGGAGATCAAGGCCCACGCCTACTTCACCGCGGCGATCCCGTCGATCGCCGACCCGGACGTGAAGGCCCTCTTCGTCGAGCTCCAGGGGGACGAGGTCCACCACAAGGAGCTCGTCCAGGCCGAGCTCGACAAGCTCCCGCCCGACCCCGAGGTCGACGTCGAGGACCTCGTCGACGAGCCCGTCGGCCAGTAGCCCCTCCCTTCCCGCAGCCCCCCGGTCGCGCGGCGCCCAGGCGCCGCGCGACGCGTTTCCGGGCGGACAGCGAGCCGCCCCGGGACTACGATTCGCCCATGGGCGACAGCGTGGCGGACGGCACCCCTCTCACTCCCGTCGACACGGCGTGGCTGCACATGGAGGACCCCACGAACCTGATGATGGTGACGGGGGTCTACGTCTTCGGCGAACCGGTCGACTTCGCGCGGCTGAAGGACACCGTCCGCGTCCGGATGGTCGAGCGGTTCCCGCGCTTCCGGCACAAGGTGAAGCAGTCGGGGGTCTCGGCGTCCTGGGTGAGGGACCCCACGTTCGACCTCGACGCCCACGTCCACCGGATCGCCCTTCCCGGCCCGTGCGACGGGCAGGCGCTGCGCGACGTCGTGAGCGACCTCATGTCGATGCCGCTCGACTTCACGAAGCCCCTGTGGCAGATCCACCTCGTCGAGAACTACTGCGGCGGGGCCGTCGTCCTCCTCCGGATCCACCACTCGATCGGCGACGGCATCGCCCTCGTCCACGTCCTCCTCAGCTCGACCGATGCCTCCGCGGACGCCCCCTGGCCCAGGTCCGCGCCGGTGTCGGTGACGAAGGCGCCCCACGAGACGGACGTGGGCTGGAGGATCACCTCGCTCTTCGAGGGGGTCCAGCGCCTCGTCGCCAGCACCCGCAGGACGGCCGACCGGGTGACCGCCCGGACCGTGGAGTCCCTCCTCCACCCCTCGCACGTCCTCGAAACCGCGCAGACGGCGTTCGAGGCGGCGGGCGTCCTGGCCAGGATGCTCGTGAGACCGCCCGACCCGAAGACCGTCCTGAAGGGGTCCCTCGGCGTCGCCAAGCGGGCCGCGTGGTCGCGGCGATTCCCGATCGCCGACGTGAAGGAGATCTCGCGGAAGATCGGCGGCACCGTCAACGACGTCCTCCTCACGGCCGTCACGGGGGCGCTTCGGCGCTACCTCCTCTTCCGCGGGGACAAGCCGGACGGCAAGGACGTGAACGCCATGGTCCCCGTCAACCTCCGGCCGCCCTCCGAGGCCGACGAGCTGGGCAACCGGTTCGGCCTCATCTACCTCTCCCTCCCCGTCGGCGAGGCCGACCCGGACGAGCGGCTCCGCCTCGTGAAGAGACGGATGGACGCCATCAAGAAGACGCCCGAGCCGTTCGTGGCGTTCCAGATCCTGAACGCCCTGGGACTCGCGCCGGTCGAGGTCGCCGACCTCGTCGTCAACATGTTCCGCGCCAAGTCGACGGCCGTCATGACGAACG
>CALMDF010000442.1 GCA_937864895.1 uncultured Holophagales bacterium
CCGGCTGTCGCCGGGGCGGCTTCGGGCGCGGGCGCGTCGGGGGAGGTCGGCTTCTCTTCGGTCATCGCTCCTGCCCGTTCACGAAGCGCGCCTCAGCGTGCGCGACTTCTGGATCTTCTTCTGCAGCTCGAGGAGCCCGTAGAGGAGCGCCTCGGGGCGCGGCGGGCAGCCGGGGACGTAGACGTCGACCGGGATGAGCCGGTCGACCCCCTGCGTCACGGCGTAGGTCTTGTACGGCCCGCCGCAGGTGGCGCAGGAGCCCATCGCGATGACCCACTTCGGGTCGGCCATCTGGTCGTAGAGGCGCCTGACGATCGGCGCCATCTTCTCGGTCACCGTCCCGGCCACGAGCATCAGGTCGGCCTGTCGCGGCGAGCCGCGGAAGACCTCCGCGCCGAACCGCGCCATGTCGTGGCGGCTGTCGACGACGGCCATCATCTCGATGGCGCAGCAGGCCAGGCCGAACTGGAGCGGCCAGAGGGAGTTCTTGCGCCCCCAGCCGATCAGGGCGTCGACCGAGGTCGTGATGACGTTGTCCGGCAGGTCCTTGATCAGGCCCACGAGAGCGCCCCCCTCTTCCAGACGTAGACGTAACCCAGGACGAGGATGTAGAGGAAGATCGCCATCTCGATCAGCCCGAAGAGGAGCAGCTTGTCGTACATGACCGCCCACGGGAAGAGGAAGACCGTCTCGACGTCGAAGACGACGAAGAGGACCGCGATCAGGTAGTAGCGGACCGAGAAGCGGTGGTCGTGGGCGTCGGTCGCCGACGCGACGCCGCACTCGTAGGGCGAGAGCTTCGTCGGGTTCGGCGCGCTCGGCCGGAGAAGAGCCATCACGAGGAGGATGACGATTGGAAAAATCGCAGCTATCGCGGCGAAGAAGAGGATCGGAATGTAGCTTTCCACAGCCTCGGGCCCCCCGTGGACGCACATCGCCGGGGGCGTTTCCGCCCCTGGTCTGTGCGCGTCGTCACATGCGGCGGATTGTCCGTTCGCGGTGTTTCTAAGTCAAACCAGAGGGCTTCGGATAAGGGAGCTTCCCAGTCCCGTATTCCGCTCCGCCACGAGCACGCGGATCGACTCCCCCATGCCGCCCGGCATCACGAGCTTGGCGACGGCGTTCCTCTCCGCGGCCCGCTCCGCGGTGACGGTCTCGCCGGGATTGCCGGCGAGCTCGCCGGCGATCCCGGCCGCGAGGAGGAGGCGGGACTGCGAGACGAGCCCGTGGACGACGAGGCCCTCGCCGCGGAGCGCCTCCTCCACCTCGCCGAAGTCGACCCAGGAGGTGATGTCCCGGCTCCCGGGCTCGGTGAGGACGTCGCGCGTCACGCGGTGGCCGAGAAACGCCTCGAGGGTCCCGTTCGCGCGAGCGGGGCCGTAGAGGGCCCGCGTCGGCGCGCCGTAGTCGAAGAGCAGGAGCAGGCCCGACCGGAGCCGGGAGCCGAGCGCCCGCGCGAGGGGTGCCGCCCCCGGCCGCACCTCGAGGAGCTGCCCCGGTTCCAGGACGGCGCCCCGGGAAGCAAGGCCCGCCACGACCAAGGGGCCGTCCGGGCAGGCGACCTCCCTCCACTCGAACGCCCCGTTCGCGTCCACGCCGACCGCCCTCTCGGCCAGGGAGCCGTCGTCGAGGACCCGGAAGGCCCTCACCGGGAGCGCGTCGAGGAGCTCGTAGCCGACGACGAGCCCGTCGAGACCGCCCGGAAGGTCGTCGACGGAGGGAAAGAACGTCGCTTCGGGCACGGCCGCCACGGCCGCCTCGCGGCGTCTCCGCGACGCCTCCACCCCGAGGAGCCGCAGGTCGAGCCCCGGGGGGCGGCAGCTCGAGAGAAATCCGAGGAGCTCTCCCTCGCCCGCCCCGACGTCGACGAAATGAAGGGGCCCGGGGCCGGTGCCCGAGAGGCGGGCGGCGATCCTCGCGAGGCAGCGCGCGAACGCCGGGTGCCACGACGCCCCCGTCACGAAGTCGCCCGAACGCCCCACGCGGCCGGGCCTTTCGTAGTAGCCCCCCTCGGGATCGTAGAGCGCCCTCGCCTGGAACCCGTCGAAACGGAGGGGCCCCTCGCGGTCGATGAGGTCGCGAAGGCGCTGGGCGAGCGGGCCGGCGGTCACGCCTCATTGTCGCCGCCGTCGCCGCCCCCGGGCAGGGCTAAGATCTCCCCTCGCGGAAGGAGGTCCTCGCGTGCCGCACGAAATCAAGGAGTCCCCGGAGACCATCGAGCTTACGGTGAGCGCCCCGACGCGGGAGGAGCTCTTCCGGGAGGCCCTCGCCGGCGTCCTCGAGGCCGCCTGCGGCGCGCCTCTTCAGGAGGGCGCCTACGAAGGGCAGGTCGTTCCCGTGCAGGCCGCGGGAGACGACGACGACACGCTCCTCGCCGGCCTCGTCGACGACACGCTCCGCGCCGTCGGCGCGGAGCCCGGCAGCCTCCAGACTCCCCGCTGGCTCGTGTTCGACGAGAAGAGGGTCGCCGCCACGCTCCCTCTCCACAGCCCGAAGCTCCCCGCCCGGTCGCTCGAGATCGCAAGCGTCGCGGTCGCCTGCGGCGAGGACGGTTGGACGGCGCGGCTGGAGCTCTTCCCGGTCCTTCCGGCCTGACCCCCCAAATGAAAACCCCCGGGCCCGAGGGCCCGGGGGTTCGTGTTCATCCAGGGATCGGGCAGCTCAGCGCTGCACGCCCTCGGGGTACTGAACGAACTGGCCGTTGATGTAGATGATGTCGGCGTTGAAGTCCGTCGTCGGGCCGCCGAGCAGGGTCGCGATGCCGTCCTTGGCGTAGGACGTCGTCGCGTAGGCGGAGCCGACCGCGTCGATGTTGTAGAGGAACCAGGAGTTCCAGCCGTCGGCGAGGGGAACGACGCGGATGTACGTCGGGGAGACGTAGTTGCTGAGCTGGCCGAGGGTGGCGGAGGGGGCGGCGATGCCGACCGCAACGCCGCTGCCCCACGTGAAGGCCGCGGCCGGCGGGTAGCGGTTGAAGTCGACCGCGTAGGCCTCGATGGCCGTCGCGGTGCTGCGCATGTCGCCCATGGTCCGACGCTGCTTGGCGCGCTGGATGGCGTTCAGCAGGTTCGGGATGGCGATGGCGACGATGATGCCGATGATCGCGACGACGATCAGCAGCTCGATGAGGGTAAAGCCCT
>CALMDF010000443.1 GCA_937864895.1 uncultured Holophagales bacterium
CGGCCGACGGCTGGGGCGCCTGGGCGGGCTATGCGTTCACGAAGGCGAAGGGGCGCCCGGCGGCCCTCTACCGCTACTCCGTCCTGACGGGCGACGACCCGTCGACGGCGACGTACGAGCGGTTCGACACGATGACCGGCGGCGTCCAGCGCGACTGGCTGCACGGGATGGCGATGACGCAGGTGGCGCGGGGCCGGAACCTGAGGGTCCACCGCGTGGAGCTGAGCGTGAAGCCGCGTCCGGGGATGGACCTCTCGGTGGACATGTACGACTACTCGGCCGACACGCTCAACAACCTCGGCGGTCAGCGGGCGCTCCCGGCCTACGCCTCCTCGCACCTCGGCAACGAGGTCACACCGACCCTCCAGTGGATGCTGAATCCGAACCTCTACGTCCAGGCACTCGCGACGTACCTGATCCCGGGCAAAGGGCTCCGCGACGCGCTCCCGGAGCCGACGCACGTCTGGCAGAGCTACAAGCTCTCGCTCTACTGGTTCTTCTGACAGCGGTCCGCGGGGCGCGTCCGGCGGGTCCCGCCTACCCCCGGCCGTTCGGCACGATGCGCCCGGCGTGGGAGTAGGCGACGAAGCGGTCCTTCCTCGCGTAGCCGACGAGCGTCATCCCCCACCGTTCGGCCAGATCGACGGAGCGGGCGGTGGGGGAGGTGCGCGAGACGACGAGCGGGACGCCGATCCGCCTCGCCTTCTGGATCATCTCGGAGCTGACGCGGCCCGTCGTGACGATGGCGCGCCGGGGGCCGGTGACGCGGTCGAGGAGACAGCGTCCCGCCACCTTGTCGAGGGTGTTGTGGCGGCCGATGTCCTCGGCGGAGGCGACGAAGCGCCCGCCGTCGCTGAGGGCCGACATGTGGACGCCGCCCGAGGCGCCGTAGAGATCCTGCCGCGCGAGGAGCTCCTCGGCGAGCCGTCCGATCTCGGCGGGGGTGAACGGGGCGGACGGGCTGCCCGCCACGGCCGGCCCGGGGCCCTCTTCTCCGGCGGCCCCGGTCGTCGTGACGCCGCCCCCGCACCCGGACGTCCGCTGCCAGCTCGACGGGGGCGGGACGGCGCGGTCGAGGCAGACGTCGACGTTCTCCTTCCGGCCGCAGACGCTGACGGAGACGATCTCGCCCGGAGTGGTGACGATCCCCTCGTTGAAGAGGAACCCGACCGCGAGGGCTTCGAGGTCGAGCGGCGAGCAGAGGAAGGCGAACCAGGGGACTCCGTTGACGTTCAGCGAGACCGCCGTCTCCGCGATGACGTCGGTCTCGAGCGGGGCCGGGACCCCGTCCCGGAACTCCTGGAGCTGGAGCCGGCGCAGCGCCGTCACCGTCGGGGTTCCTCGCTTCGCGAGCTCGGCATCGTCGTTCGGGCCGCCGGACCTTCCGGTCGGGCCGGTCGGAAGAGGATACTGTGAGAATACGGTAAGCCTCGTGTCGTCCGGGAGCCGCGGGTTTCTGGAGCTCGATTGAATCCGTCGCGAGGGGCCGGAACGGGCCGTTCGCGCCGCGGGGGCGCCAGGGGGCAGAATCGGCCCCTGAATGGACGATTGCCAGGAACGAGCGGAACAGGACGTGGAGGCCCCGAGCGAGACGAGCCGGCCGAGGCGGGCGTGACGGCGTCGGTTCGTGCGCTCCGCCGGAGGCGCGCGGCCGCGGAGCGCGCGGCTCCGCGGCCGGGGGCTCCGCCGGCCCGGCGGCCCTCCGTGCCGGAAGACCCCGTGGAACGCGCGGCGCTGACGGAGCGTCTGCTCGCGGCCTTCGAGCTCCAGGAAATGGGGATCTTCGACTGGGACGTGGCGTCGGGCGGCGTCCGGTATTTCCTGCCGGGCCAGCCGACAGTCGGGCTGACACCGCCGATATGCCGGACGACCGCAGACGAGTGGTTCGAAACGGCCCACCCCGACGACCTCGCCCTGGCGAGCGCCGCTGTCGACCGCGCCCTGCGGGGCGAGTCGGAGAAGTTCTCGACCTTCTACCGGAGACGGCAGGAAGGGGAGTGGCGCTACGTCCAGTCGGAGGGGAAGGTGCTTTCCCGCGGCAAGGACGGGCGCGCGCTTCGAGTCATCGGGACCTACCGCGACGTGACGGCTCCCGTGGCGCGCGAGAAGGGGCGCCACGATCGCGAGGCTTCGGCCCGGCACGCCCAGGCGCGCGCCTCGCTGACGGAGTTCGCGACGTCCCTGGCCCACGAGCTGAACCAGCCTCTCGCCGCGATCAGCACGAACGTCCAGGCGGCGCTTCGCTTCCTCGAGACGGGGCGCAAGGGCCTCGGCGAGGTGCGCCAAGCGCTCCTCCGGAGCGTCGCGCTCGCCGAGCGGGCCGCGGACGTGGTCCGCGCGATGCGGCAGGTCGTGAGGCCGGAAGGGCGGGCCGAGGAGCGCTTCGACCTCCGGGTGCTCGCCCGCGAGGTCTGCGACCTCGCGGCCCCCGAGGCCCGCCGCGCCGACGTCGTCCTCCGGGTGTCGTCCGTCGGCGCGCCGGTCCTCGTCTCGGCCGACCGGGGGCAGATCGAGCTCGTGGTCCTGAACCTCGTGAGGAACGCGATCGAGGCGATCACGAGCGCCGCCTCGCTCCGCCGCACGGTGACCGTCCGCGTCCGGAAGCTCCCCGCGTCCGTGTGCCTCGAGGTCGAGGACACCGGGCCGGGAGTCGACCGCCGTCTCGGCGAGCGGATCTTCGACGCCTACTTCACGACGAAGGCGGCCGGCACCGGCCTCGGGCTGCGGCTCTGCCGTTCCTTCGCCGAGGCGCACGGGGGGCGAATCGACTGCTCGCCGCCGCGGCCGCGGAAGGGCGCCCTCTTCATCCTCGAGCTCCCCGCCGGGAGCGGCGGGGCGGGCGGGGTGGAGCGGCCGTCGAAGCAGCGAGGGCACGCGCGGCGAGGATGAGCCGCGTCAGCTCGGCGACGCTCTCGACCCCGAGCCGCCTCATTGCGCGGGCACGGTGCATCTCGACCGTGCGCGGGCTCAGTCTCAGCTTTCGCGCGATCTCGGGACTCGAGAGCCCGTCGGCGACGAAACCGGCGATCTCCGCCTCCCGGGGGCTCATCGAAGCCACGAGCGCCGTCACCGCGTCGCGTTCCCTCCGTGTGCGCCGCCGGGCCTCGTCCTCGGCGAGCGCGACGCGGACGGCGTCGATGAGGGTCTGGTCGCGAAAGGGCTTTTCGAGGAAGTCGAGGGCGCCGGCCCGCACGGCGCGGAGCGCCATCGGGATGTCGCCGTGGCCGCTGAGGAAGACGATCGGAACTTCCGCTCCGCGTTCCGCGAGGAGCGTCTGGAGACCGAGGCCGCTCATGCCGGGCATCCGGACGTCGAGAAGGAGGCACCCGGGCTGATCGGGGAGGTAGGCCGCGAGGAACTCGTCGGCCGCTGCAAAGGTCTGCGTCCGCAGCCGGACCGACTTCATCAGCAGCGCGATCGAGGAGCGGATGTCGGGGTCGTCGTCGACGACGAAGACAGTGGGGGCCTGCTGCAAGGCGCCGCTCATCTCGCCGAAGTTTATCGTCGAATCTCGGCATCGCCCGGACACGGTCCCGCCCGCCTGTCGCGAGGACCAGGCGGGCGGGAGAGGCGCCTCGCGTGGAGACGGCTACGCGGCGGAGACGCGGCGCCGGAGAATGTCGATCAGGTCGGTGACGCGACGGCAGGACTCGCAGTCGAGGTTCGTGTTCGTGCACGGGACCCCGTCGCCCTGGGACTCGGAGCACTTCGGGTCCGCGGCGAACTTCACGAGCTCGGCGAAAAGGGCGTCGAGGCGCTCCTTGAGAGGGCTCACGGGGATGTCGCGAAGGGCGGAGACGAGCTTCCACTCCTCGGGACTGAGCGTGACCTGCACGGGCGCGCTCACGGGACGAGGACCTCGGACGCCGCCTTGACGCCCCACTCGAACGCCTGCTCGTTCATCGGGATCATGGCGCACTTGTCCTTCAGGGCCCGCCGCACGGCGGTGAGGAAGGTCTCCTTCGGGAAGATGCCCGTGGCCGCCTGCAGGGCCCCGAGCGCGACGATGTTCTTGACCATGACCTTGCCGAGGTCCTTGGCGATCTCGGACATCGGGACCCCGACGACCTTAACCCCGGCGCGAACCGGCGTGTAGTCGGTGATGACCGAGCTGTCGTAGATGATCGTGCCGCCGGGGAGGACGTCCGGCCCGAACTTCACGAGGCTCGGCATGTTGAAGGCGATGAGGACGTTCGGCCTCGGCGAGGCCGGGGAAAGAACTTCGCCGTCGGCCACGTGGACGTCGGCGTACGACGTGCCGCCGCGCGACTCGGGGCCGTAGGCCGGGATATGCGTCGCGTCGAAGCCCTCGTTGATGCCGGCGTGGACGATGAGCATCGCGGCCGTCTGGGCGCCGTCGCCACCGGAGCCGGCGAGCTTGAGCGAGATGTCGTGCGGGGCGACGTGGGAGGGGAACGCCGTGCAGAAGCGGGGGGCCTTCTCCTCGCCGGCGCCGATCTCCCTGAGGACGCGGTCCTTCTCGAAGGTCGGGGGCGGGATGTGCCACCACGGTTCGCGGGTCTCGTCCTTCTTCACGCCGAGGGGGAAGACCGGAAGCATCTTCTCCTCGACCCACTTCTCGGTCTCCTCGGGGGTCTTCTTCAGGTGCGTCGGGCACTCGGCGAGGACCTCGACGAACGCGAAGCCGCGCCCCTCGACCTGGATCTGGAGCGCCTTGTGGATCGCCTTCTTGGCGCGGTTGCGCTGCTTGGGGTTGAAGAGGGCGACGCGCTCGACGAAGACGGGGCCGTCGAGGCCGGCCATCAGCTCGGCCATCTTCATCGGCATGCCGGTGAAGTTCGTCCGGCCGTCGGGGCTCGTCGCGGTCCGCTGGCCCATGAGGGTCGTCGGCGCCATCTGGCCGCCCGTCATGCCGTAGATCGCGTTGTTGATGAAGATGACCGTGATCGGGATCCCGAGCTGCGCCGTGGAGACGATCTCGGCGAGGCCGATGGAGGCGAGGTCGCCGTCGCCCTGGTACGAGATCACGATCGACTCGGGGTTCGCGAGCTTGTGGCCGATGCCGACGGCCGGGGCGCGGCCGTGCGGCGCCTGCGTGTTGCCGGTGTCGAAGTAGTAGTAGAGGAAGACCGAGCAGCCGACCGGAGAGACGGCGACGGTGCGGTCCTGGATCCCGAGGTCGTCGATCGCCTCGGCGAGGTACTTGTGGGCGAGGCCGTGCCCGCAGCCCGGGCAGTAGTGGGTCGCGTGCCCCTTGAGCCCCTCGCCGTGCGAGTGGCGGTCGAACTTGCCGTAGAACGACGTCGTGCTCACGCCGTCACCTCCTGCCCCGCGGCGACCTTCACGACGATCTCCTCCAGCTGCGGGAGGACGCCGCCGAAGTGACGCACGTGCTCGATCTGAGGGTAGTCGCGCACCCCGGCGTTGGCGAGGGCGAGCTTGAGCTCGTCCTCGAGCTGCCCGTTGGAGGCCTCGACGACGACGATCCGCTTCGCGTTCGGGAGGACGGTCCCGAACTTCTCGATCGGGAAGGGCCAGAGGGTGATCGGACGGAAGAGCCCGGCCTTGATCCCCTGCGCCCGGAGAGCCTGGACGGCGCCCTTGGCCATCCGCGAGGGGGTCGTGCAGGCGACGAGGACGACCTCGGCGTCGTCGCACATGTAGAGGTCGGCGCGCTGCTCGACCTTCATCGCCTCGTATTTCTCGTTCAGGTGGACGTTCCAGCTCTCGAGGTCGGCCTCGGAGAGGTAGATCGACGAGATGAGGTTCCGGCGGTGGTCCCGGTCGCCCCAGACCGCCCACTGCGGGATGCCGGGCTTCACCATCGCGGCGGGCATGGAGACCTTGCCCGTCATCTGCCCGAGGTAGCCGTCGGAGGCGATGACGACCGGGTTGCGGTACTTGAACGACAGCTCGAAGGCGAGCATCGTCAGGTCGAGCATCTCCTGCGGCGTCGACGGGGCGAGGACGATGGCGTGCGTGTTGCCGTGGCCGAGGCCGCGGCAGCAGAGCTTGATGTCGGCCTGCTCGGGGGCGATGTTGCCGAGGCCGGGGCCGCCGCGCATGACGTTGATGAAGACGCCGGGGACCTCGGCGCCGATCATGTAGCTGATCCCCTCGAGCATCAGCGAGAAGCCGGGAGAGGAGGTGAAGGTCATCGCCCTCATCCCGGCGCCGCCGCAGCCGTACATCATGTTGACGGCGGCGACCTCTGAGACGGCCTGCAGGAACATCCCGTCGAGGTGGGGAAGGAGCTTGGCCATGAGCTCGGCGCCTTCCGTCGACGGGGTGATCGGGTAGCCGAAGAAGTGCCGGCAGCCGGCCAGGAGGGCGCCGACGGCGGCCGCGTAGTTCCCCTTCAGGACGAGGGGCTCCATCGCCTGCAGCGGGACGATCTCGTTCGGGATGTCGACCGGCTCGGGCGCGTCGGTCATCCGG
>CALMDF010000444.1 GCA_937864895.1 uncultured Holophagales bacterium
CTTGACGTTCTTGACCTTGACGATGACCGCCGACACCGTGAGGCCGGCAGGGGGCGTGCAGCCCTCGTCGGTGCTGCCGTCGCAGTCGTTGTCGATGCCGTCGCCGCAGACCTCGGTCGCTCCCGGGTGGACGTACGGATCGCCGTCGTTGCAGTCCTGATCGACGCAGTACCCGTCACCGTCGGCGTCGACGCAGGTGGAGCCCCCGAGAGCGTCGTACGCGGCCTTTGCGCGGACGAGGCCGTACCCGTACGAGTTGTCCTTGCCGGCGACGCCGAGGTCCTCGGCCGTCTGCTGGAGAGCCAGGCGGATCTCCGCGTTCGTCTTCCCGGGGAAGTTGCTCCAGACGAGCGCCGCCACCCCGGAGACGTGGGGCGTCGCCATCGAGGTGCCGTCCCACGCCTCGTACCCGCTCCCGGCCGCGGTCGAGTTCACGACGGTGCCGTCCCGCCCGAGCTTGTTTGCGACGAGGTACTGGCCGTCCTCCTGCGAGATGCTGATCGCGGGGATCGTGCTCGTGACGCCGTCGCCGAGCGTGCCGGCGAACCCGCCGGAGACGTTGTTGTAGATGACGGCGGCCGCGCCGCCGCCGGCCTTCACGTTCACGACCTTCTCGTTGAAGCTGATGACGCCCCGCTCGCAGAGGACGACCTTGCCGGACCAGGCGCCCGTGCTGTCGCAGACGCCCCCGTTCACCAGGGGTGCGGTCACGCCCTCGGTCGTCGCCGCGCCCTCGATGCCGGCCCCCAGGTACTTCGTTCCGTCGACCGTGACGCTCGCGCCCATCCACGGGACCGTGGAGAGGACGCCGACGCCGGGGGCCGCGAGCTCGACCGCGTCGTTCTTCTGGGAGAAGTCCGCGACGATCTTGTTGCTGTCGATGGCGGCCACGGAGATGACCGACGTGTAGGAGGCGGGATACGACTTCCGGGTCGACCCGTCGTTCCCGGCGGCCGCGACGGAGAGGATCCCCTCGGTGTAGGCCTTCGCGAACGCCGTGTTCTCGGTCCTGCTCGAGAAGTTGCCGCCGAGGCTCATGCTGACGACCTTCGCACCGGCCGCCTTGCACTTGCCGAGCGCGGCGATGAGGTCGGAGGAGTAGGCCCAGGAGCAGTCGTTCCCGAAGACCTTGACGATGTGCAGCCGGAGCGTCCCGCCGGGGACGGTCCCGACGACTCCCGTCGAGTTGTCGAGGGCGGCGATGGTCCCCGCGACGTGCGACCCGTGCCCGCAGCCGTCGATCCTCGGGTCGCCCGTGTTGAGACCGTCGTCCCAGGTGACGTTGGAGTCCTGGAGGTCCTCGTGGTCCTGGTAGAAGCCGGAGTCGATGATGCAGACCTTGCAGGAGGCGGCGTTGGCGGCGTTGAAGGGAACGTCCGGGGCCTGGACCATCGTGATGCCGTACGGCGTCGTCTGGGCGAGGGGCTCCCGGCGGGGGTCGACCTCGATGTACTCGACGTTCGGGTTGCGCTCGAGGGCGCGGAGGGCGGGCTCGGGAAGCCAGGCGGCGACCACCCCGAGATGCGCAAACTTGTGGACCGGGCTGCCGCCCACGGCGCGAACAGATTCCGCCGCCGCGTTCACGTCGGGACCGTTCTTGAACTTGATCATGTACCGCCCGTCGCCCTCCGCCAGGACAGGGGTCATCACGAGCAAGAGAAGGACCAGAATCGCCAGGGTGCAGGCTCGTTTCATCGTCTTCCTCCTAAACTCTCCAGGTTTCCCGGGTTCCTCGATTTCAGCCGTGGCCACCGGATTCGCGCGAACGACGTTTCCTGAATTGTCGCGCTCTCCGGGCCCCCGGGTATCCTGAAAATCGCTTCGTCACCCTCCGAAACGAAGGAGCCCGGGCCGATATATTCGGTAGAATAGGACGGTTTGACCTGCGCCGAGGGAGACCCGTCGGACCGCTCGAGGTCAGGAGAGGAGGCGCTCCAGGCACTTCCAGGGGCCCGCCACGGCGCGCGCGGCCTCGGCCTCCATCTCCCGGTAGAGGGCGAGCACCTCCTCGCCCCGCGCGCTGAGCCGGGCGCCGCCCCGCGCCGCGCCGCCCCGCGAGAGCTCCACGAGAGGGTCCCGGAACCCCCGGTTCATCGTCTTCACGAGCCCCCAGGCGTGCATGTAGGACATCTCGAGCTCGCCGGCGGCCACCCGCAGGCTCCCCGTCCGCCGGATCGCCTCGAGGAGCTCCACCATCCCCGGGCCGACGACGACCTCGCCGTCGCGCACGACCCGGAACCTCGGCTTCAGCCGTGCGGGGCCCGGGGCGAGGGGCTCGGCCCCGGATTCTCTCGTCGATCTCGTCACGTCAATTCCCGGCCGTCACGCCCCAGTGTCTCAGGTTCCCGGCGGGAGCCGAAGGCCGCGCGCGGACGCCCGACTCGAGCGGAGGACTCGTGAACCACCCGAATCGATTCCTGACCCTGGGCGCGGCGTGCGTCGCGCGCCTTTCGCTGCCCGTCCTGGCGGAGGACCCGCCGGCCGGCTTCGAGGCCTACGCCCTCGCCCGCGTCACCGTGACGGCCGAGGCCGACGCCGTCGACGAGACCGCCCTCACCGTCGCCGTGACGGCCGAGGAGATCAAGGCCCGCAACGCGAAGAACGTGGCCGAGGCGCTCGCGGGCGTCCCGGGCCTGCGCGTCTCGACCGGCCGCAAGAACGAGCCGACGGTGTACGTCCACGGATTCGACCAGAGCCGGGTGCAGGTCCTGATCGACGGCGTCCCGTACTACGAGACCAACTACGGGAAGCTCGACCTCGCGCAGATCCCGACCGACAACGTCGCCCGGATCGAGGTCACGAAGGGGGCCGCGTCGGTCCTCGCCGGCGCGAACGCCCTCGGCGGGACGATCAACATCATCAGCAAGACCGCCGGGACGGCCCCCTACACCGAGGTCCTCGTCGAGGGGGGCGACTACTCCACCGGCCGCTTCACCGCGACCCACGGCCAGAAGCGCGGCGCCGTGAGCTACTGGCTGAACGTGTCTGGGCAGACGAGCGACGGCGCGCCGGTCTCCGGCTCCTACGAGCCGAGGGTCGGGGTGATCCAGCAGAAGAACCCGACGAAGAACACGCCGGCGATCCTCGAGGACGGGGGGAGCCGGGAGAACTCCGACTCCGAGTCGCTGAACGCCTGGGCGAAGCTCGGCTGGGAGCCGACGGCCGCCTCCGCGCTCTTCCTGAACGTCCACACCTTCGACCGCGGGAAGGGCGCGCCGCCCGCGACCGACAGCGTCCAGGTCTTTCTGAAGCGCCCCGCCTTCTCCCAGTTCGCCCGTATCCCGACCTATCGCGACCTCGGCTTCGACCTCGACGGGAGGCACCGGCTCGCGCCGGGCCTGACGCTGAAGGCGAAGGGCTTCTGGCACGAGCACGTCGACGACTACGAGTCGTACAAGGACCAGGAGTACCGCGAGAAGATCGCCGTGAGCCGCTACGACGACACGCTCGCCGGCGGCTCCCTCGTCACCGAGTGGGAGGCTGCGAAGTGGAGCACGCTGCGCCTCGCCGCCCACCTCAAGGGCGACACCCACCGCGAGAGGGACGACGCCTACCTGCCGTTCGCCGAGTCGAGCTCGATCACCGGCTCGGTCGGCCTCGAGGACTCGCTCACCCTGGGGAAGGGCCTCTCCGCCGTCGCGGGGGTCTCGTACGACTGGTTCGACGTCTCGAGCGCCGAGCGCAACGTGACGGACGGCTCGACGGGCGACTTCGTCCGCCAGGACCCGCTCGCGACCCCGAGCGACGACCAGGTCAACCCGATGGCGGGCCTCGTCTGGCGCGGCCCGGCGGGAACGGTCGTCAACGCCTCGGTCGCGCGCAAGAGCCGCTTCCCGACCCTCTCGCAGCTCTACTCCTCCAAGAGCGGGAACACGGCGCTCGCCTCCGAGCGGAGCGTCAACGCGACGCTCGGCGTCTCGCTCCCGGTCGGGTCGGCCGTGCGGCTCGAGGCCGGCGGCTTCTGGTACGACGTCCGCGACCTCATCTCCCGGAACGGGACCGGCAACCTGAACGTCTACCAGAACGTCGGGAAGGTGCGGATGGCCGGCTTCGAGACGGTCCTCGAGGTGACGCCGCTCGCGGGCCTCTCGCTCCGCGCCGACTACACGTACGTCGACGCCGAGGACCAGAGCGACGGGCGCGTGACGGACGACGTGACGAACGTCCCCGCCCACAAGGCCGGGTTCCTCGCGTCGTACAGGCTTCCCGGCCCGGGAACGCTCTTCGACCTCGACGCCGTGTACGTCGGCTCGATGTACTCGAGCCTCCCCTCGCCCGCCTACCCGAAGGACCCCGTCAAGGAGGTCGGCGGCTATTTCCTCCTCGGGGCGAAGGTGACCCAGGAGGTGGCGAAGGGAGTGCGGCTCCACGTCGCCGTCCGGAATCTCCTCGACGAGGACTACGAGAGCGAGGCCGGCTTCCCCGGCCAGGGACGGACGTTCGCGTTCGGAGCCGCGGCGACGTTCTGAAGGCGGTCCTCGGGACTCGAGGCGGGCCCCAGACGAAACGACCGCGGAGGGGATCCGCGGCCTGACTTCCTCGCAATGACGCGTGAAGCTGGGGAGGATCGAACTCCCGACCTCTGGAGTGCGATGCCGGATCGAGGCGTTCTCGCCCCCGGGAGGCGCCGGGCGCCCAGGCGTGCCGTCGGGCTCACGGGATGGTTGAGCTCGCGCATTCGTGGCAACTCGAGGATGAGCCCGTCGGTGTCTCCGGAATGCCGGGAACGTCACGAGGATTCCTGTGGAGACGGCGAATGTGGACTATTGAGTGAACGGTACTGCGCCGACTCCGATGGCCGCCACCGACTCCAAGACCGCCCGCCTCCACGTGTCGATTTCCAGCACCTTGGGACCCCGGTTTTTCACGATCATTCCCCCCCGGGATCACGCCGGCGTGAGGGTGTGAGCTTGCCTCGGTCCTGTCCTCCTTTCCATAGAGAAAGAGCTCCCCGGTAGCGCGGTGGGCGCTCGTGGACTCGCGAAGCGTGTCCAAGGTCGGTGGGAAACGCGAAGCGTTTTCCACGGACCGTCAGCGTCCACGGCGCCGGTCCCTTCAGGTGCGACGCGGCAGCCGGGGTTTCTGCCGGGCGCGGTAGGACTCGCCCTCGATGACGAGATCGAAGGAGTTGGAGGTGAAGCGATCCAGAGCGCTCTGGGCGCGCACGGGATCGGCGAAGGTCGGGAGCCACTCGTCGGGTCCGCGGTTTGAGGTGACGACGATGGAGCCGGAGCGGGCCCTCTCGGTGAGCAGTTCGTGGATATCGCGGCTCTCGACGGCGTCCATGGCGTCGAGGGCGAAGTCGTCGAGGATCAGAAGGTCCACGGAGATCAGGCGGCGCAGCTCGGCTTCGTAGGAGCCGTCGAGGCGGGCGTGCCTGAGGGTCTTGAGCATGCGGTCGGTCCGAAGGGCCAGGACCGAGTGGCCGCGGCGGCAGGCGACGTGGCCGAGGGAGTGGGCCCAGAAGGTCTTGCCGACGCCGACGGGGCCGACGATGGCCACGTGGCGGTGGTCCTCGAGGAAACGCAGAGTGACCAGCTCGTTGAGAAGGGCCCGGTCGAGGGTGATGCGGGCCGTCTCGTCCCACCTCTCCACGCGCATCTCGGGGTCGAGGTGGGCCTTCTGGGCCCTCAGCTCGCCGGCCTGGCTCTCGCGGCGGTCGGCTTCGCCGGAGAGGACCAGGAGCAGGAAGTCCTGGTACGGGGTCTTCTGCTGCCGGGCCAGGGCGAGGCGCTCGGGGAGGGTGTCGAGCATGCGGCCGAGCTTGAGGCGCTTGAGCACGGCCTTGAGCTCGGGGGCGATCGTCTCCATCCTCACCGCTCCCGCCTCAGGGCGAAGTGATCGCGAGGCCTGAGATAGCGCGCGATCGGGACGACCTTGGCCGGGGTCCGGGGCTCGTCCGGGCACGACCCGCGTTCCAGGAGCCTTCTCAGCCGCGTCACGTCGTGCATCCCGGCCTCGAGCGCCAGATTGCAGGCCTTCTCGAGCCTCTCGTTGCCGTACTTTCGAGCCAGGCCCACCAGCGCGTAGACCATCCGCATTCGGGTCCACGGCCGCGGGTCGTCGAGGATCTTCTCGGCCAGCTCTGCCGTGCACGGGCCGACCTCGGCGGCTTTGCGCTTCAAGGCGTCCACGTCGCGGTGGGCGTAGATCCTCTGCGCCTCGGGGAAGTCGTTGACGTCCGTAGCGCGCTGGCCGGGTGCCACCCGGCCATGCACCTTCACCAGGATCCGGTCCTCGTACAGACGCACGGTCGCCGAGTCGGCCCTCGTCGTCAGCTTGCGCCGCACGTACCGGGCCGGGACCGAGTACAGGGCCTTCTCGACGAGGGCGTACTGGTCGCGGTCCACAGTCGCCGCGCCCCAGCGCGGCGTGTCGTACC
>CALMDF010000445.1 GCA_937864895.1 uncultured Holophagales bacterium
CCTCGCTCGAGGACCGCCGCTACCTCCTCTACAACCCCCTCGTGAAGATGAAGGTGACGACCGAGGGGGAGAAGGTGATCGACCTCCTCTGGGACGTCATCGCGGCGAAGGGGTTCGAGAAGGACATGGTCTTCGAGATGGCCGCGCGCGACATCCGCGCCCTGCCGAAGCTCGAGGGGACGGTCCACGTCAACATCGCCCTCATCGTGAAGTTCCTCGCGAACTGGCTTTTCCGGCCCGCTCCCTGCCCGGAGGTGGGACGGAGGACCGAGCCCGCCCACGACGCCTTCCTCTTCGCGCAGGGCCCGGCGAGCGGCCTCGGGAAGATCCGCTTCCACGACTTCGCCCCCGCGTTCGAGAAGTACGCGCGCGTCCCGAACATCGCCCTCTTCCGCGAGCAGCTCGGCGCCTTCCGCGAGCTCGTCGCGGCCGCCGCCCCGAGCGAGGAGCAGGCGAAGGACGTCGACCTCGTCCTCGCCGTGGGCGACCTCTTCGCCCTCGCCGTCTACGCGCACCTCGTCCTCGAGGGAGCGGAGCACCACGCCCTCACGGACGACGCCCTCGACCAGGTCTTCGACGTCTTCGTCCGCGACTTCTCGACCTACGCCCTGAAGCTCCACGAGAGGTCGGGCGCGACGGAGAAGCAGGCGGCGATGGCACTGCGGCTCGTGAAAAGGCCCGTCTTCGACGCCGCGCGCTTCTCGCGCATCTGGACGAACGAGGTCCACGCCCTCCGCGACACCTACAGGATGAACGAGTAGATCTGAAGAGCGGGGTCTGGTCTACGCTCTACACTCTACGGGCCGTAGAGTGTAGAGCGTAGACCAGACCCCGGAGAGAGACCCCGGAGAGACCCCGTTGGAGATCTCGACTTCAGGGGGCCTGGGCGTTGCCCGCCGGATCGAGCGCGACGAGACGGCCTCCCGCCTCGAACTCCGCCGAACGGACGTGGAGACGCGCGTCCCTGGGCGAGAACGGGAGCGTCGCCTCCAGGGAGAGCCGAGCGCTCCCCTTCTCGCCCTCGACGTCCAGCGTGAGCGTCATCGTCCACTCGTCCCTCCCGACGAGGACGACGTTTCGCCCGCCGGTCGCCGGCCCGAAGCGCAGCGGCGTCCCGCACGCGTCGCGGAGAGCCGCCGCGGCCGAGGCCCACGCCACGGCTTCCCTGTAGGGTCTGTCGAGCCTCGTCTCCGCCCAGCGGTGGCGTTCCTCGAGGGACCCGCCAGCCGGGAAGTGCGTCACGACCTGGAACACGAACCCCGAGACGCCGATGACGGCCACGGCGAGGAGAGCCGACACGACGAGCGCCACGGGTCGCCGCGCCCCACCGCCCCGGATCGACGCCAGCCCCGCGGCGAGCCCCAGGCCGGCGAAGGCGCCCAGGGCGAATCTGAAGGAGCCCAGGACGAACCCTCGAAACGCCTCACCGAAAACGCTGACCGTCCGGTAGTTGTCGTCCACGGGGACGATCCGGTCGGGAAGGACGACGGCGAGGACGCCGAAAACGAGAGCCGCGAGGGAATAGGAGACGGCTCTGCTCACTGGCTCACGATTCTTCCCCGCGTTCAGGCGAGGCCGAGGCGGCGGCGGATCGTGCCCGCCAGGGCCGAGGCCTCGGGGAGGCGGAAGAGGAGCGCGAGTGCCCCGTAGGCCGTCGCGAAGACGCCGCAGACGATCGCGCCGAGGAGGACCGGCCCGAGGCCGGCGCCGAGGAGCTTCGCTCCGAAGCCGGCCGCGGCGCCGCCGAGCGCCGCTCCCCAGACGCGGAGGGAGAACGAGGCCGGGAGGCCCGTCTTCCCGACGCGACGGTTCAGAGCGCGGCGGAGAAGGAGCATCTCGAGCCAGCCGGCGAGCCCCGATCCGAGCGTGAGTCCCGCGAGCCCGAGGCGGGGGTCGAGGCCGAGGAGGCGCGGCCCCCCGAAGGCGAGGCCGCCGCCGAGCGCGGCGCTCAGCGCGACCCGGACCAACGCGAACCGGAGGGGAGTGCGCGTGTCGTGGAGGGCCCAGAAGGCGGAGGCGTAGAGCCGCCCGAGCGTCATCGCGAGGAGGCCGACGGCCGACCCGGCGAGGACGGTCCAGACGATGCGCACGTCCTCCGCCCCGAACGCGCCCGTCTGGAAGACGAGTGCCACGACGCGGTCGCCGAGGAGGGCGAAGGCGACGGCCGACGGGACGACGAGGAACGCGACGCGCCGGAGGGCCGCGTCGAGCCGCTCGCGCAGCTTCGCCGGGTCGAGTCCGCTCGAGAGCTCAGGGAGCTCGGCGCTCGAGACGGACATCCCGAAGAGGGAGATCGGGAGCGTGTAGAGCGTCTGGGCGTAGCCGAGCATCGCGACGGCCCCGGCGGGGAGGAAGCTCGCGATGACCTGGTCGACCCAGCTCGACACCTGCGTCACGCCGCGGCTCCCGACGCTCGGGAGGAAGTTGCGGAAGATCGTCCGCACGTGCTCCGAGCGCGTGTCGAGCGAAGGTCGAAGTGAGCCGACGAGCTTTGCCACCCGGGGGAGCTGCACGGCGAGCTGGAGGAGGCTCCCCGCCACCGCGCCCCAGGCGGCCCAGACGGCGATCCCGGCCGCGTCCGTCCTCGCGCCCGCGAGGGCGAGGGCCGCGATGATCGCGCCGTTCCAGAGGACGGGCGCGGCGTAGGGGAGGAAGAACCGCCGGTGGCTGTTCAGGATCCCGAGGCAGAAGGCCGAGAGGACGAGGAGGCCGGTGCCCGGGAAGAGGATCCTCACGAGCCTCACCGTGAGGTCGCGCCGCTCTCCCGAGAAGCCCGGCGTGAAGACGTCGACGAGAAGCGGCGCCGCGAGGACGCCGAGGGCCGAGAGGAGAAGGGCGAGAAGGGCGAGGAGCGTCCCGACGGTGCGCGCGGTCCGGCGCGCCTCCTCTTCCCTTCCCTCGGCCAGGAGGCGCGAGTAGACGGGGATGAGCGAGGCCGAGAGGGAGCCCTCGCCGAAGAGGTTCTGGAGGACGTTCGGGGCGCGCAGGGCGGCGCGCAGGGCGTCGGCCGCCATCGAGCTCCCGAGGTAGTGGGCGAAGACCCTCTCCCTCACGAAGCCGGCGAGCCGGCTCAGGAGGACCCCCGCGCCGACGAGGAGGGCGTTTGCCGTCGAGGAGCGGCGCGCGCCCGTCACCGGAGCTTCAGCGTCGAGAGGGCCGCGAGGGCGAGGATGCCGGAGACGATCCAGAGCCTCACGACGACCTTCGTCTCGGCGAGCCCGTTGTACGCCATTGCGTGGTGGAGCGGGGCCCGCGAGAAGAGCCTTCGCCCCAGGAGCCTGATCCCGATCTTGTCCTGCACCTGAGAGGTGAAGGCCTCGGCGACGAAGAGCCCGCCGAGGATGACGAACAGGAACTCCTGCTTCAGCAGGACCGACGCCACCGCGAGGCTCCCGCCGATGGAAAGGGAGCCCGTGTCTCCCATGAAGATCTGCGCCGGGTAGGCGTTGAACCAGAGGAAGCCGACGCCGGCCCCGGCGAAGGCGGACGCGAAGACGGCGAGCTCGCCGGCCCCCGGCAGGAACGGGTAGACGAGGTACCTCGACCAGATGGCGTTCCCGAGAAGGTAGCCGAAGACCCCGAGGACCGAGATCGCGAAGACGGAGGGGACGATCGCCAGGCCGTCCATCCCGTCGGTGATGTTGACCGAGTTGCCGACGAGGAGGACGAAGAGGAAGACGAAGGGGAAGTAGACCCAGGGGTTGTCGAGCACCGCCGTCTTCAGGAACGGCAGGTGGAGACGGCTCGTCTCGCTCCACGGGAGCGGCGTCCACGGGCTCGCGAGGACGGCGACGAGGAGCGCCGCGAAGGCCCCCTGGAGGAGGAGCTTCTTCGGCTCGGACATCCCCCGGTCTCCCGACTTCGCCCGCATCTTCGCGCGGTCGTCGACGAAGCCGATCGCGCCGAACCAGACCATGCCGAGGACGACGAGGATCGCGTAGCCGCTCTTCAGGTTGCACCAGAGGAGGCACGATCCGGCGACGACCCCGACGAGGACGACGCCCCCCATGACCGGCGTCCCGGCCTTGTCGAAGGCGGAGGGGATCCCCGTCTCGCGCACCTGGTCGACGAAGGCTCGCCGCTGGAGCCACCAGATGACCTTCGGCGTGATCCAGAGCGTCAGGAGGACCGCCGTGAGCGCCGCGCCAATCGAACGCGCCGAGAGGTATTCCGTGAGCCGGAGGAACGAGAGAGAGGGGAACGGCGCGAGGAGCTTGCCGATCCAGAGGATCATCTAGGAAGCCTCCTTGCCGCGCGAGAGCGCCTCGACGACGCGGCGGTACGAGAGCTTCATCTCGAACTGCGGGCGGAAGTCGGTCGAGGTGAGGAGGAACGACGGGAGCACCTTCTCCAGCCTCTTCCGGTCGCCCGCCTCTCCCCGCTCGACGAGCGCGAGGACCCCCCGGAGGGCGGCGGCGCGCACCTTCCAGAATCGGTAGTCGGAAAGGCCGAGGAGGGCGGGGAGGGCGTCCGTCTCGCCGCCGAGGACCCCGAGCGCCTCGGCCGCCGTGGCGGCGGCCTCGAGGTTCCGGTCGGAGAGCCCCTTCACGAGGGCGGCGACGATCTCGCCCCGCCGCTCGAGGCGCAAGGCGAACCGGGCCGCCGTCCGCGCCGCTTCCGCGCGAACCTCCCAGTACGGGTCGGAGAAGGCCGCGAGGAGCGCCGACTCGACGCCCGCGTCGACGACGTCGAGCCGCGCGAGCGCGGAGACGACGTTTCGCCGGATGAAGCCGACCTGGACGTAGTCGCCGCCGAGGAGGCGATGGACGAGGGGGGCCGGGGTCCGGTCCGCGAGGAGGGCGAGGA
>CALMDF010000446.1 GCA_937864895.1 uncultured Holophagales bacterium
AAGGCAAGGTCAAGGTTCTCGACTTCGGCCTCGCCAAGGCGATGGACGCGCCGCCGGGGTCCGCCTCCACGGCCGACCTCGCCCGCTCGCCCACGCTCATGAACTCGCCGACGATGACGGCCGCGCACGGCACGCAGCTCGGCGTCATTCTCGGCACCGCGGCCTACATGAGCCCCGAGCAGGCGAGAGGCGGCACGGTCGACAAGCGAGCCGACATCTGGGCGTTCGGCGTCGTCCTCCACGAGATGCTCACGGGCCGGTCGCTCTTCGCGGCCGACACGGTCAGCGACACGCTCGCCGGCGTCCTCAAGAGCGAGATCGACCTCGCGAAGCTGCCGCCCGCGACTCCTCCCGCCCTCCAGCTCCTCCTCCGCCGCTGCCTCGAGCGCAACCCGAAGAGCCGGCTTCGCGACGTCGGCGAGGCGCGGCTCGCCCTCGCAACCATCGAGGCCGGAGCCGCCGGGGAGGCGCCCGTCGCCCCCGCGGTTTCCGGACGCGGGAGGCGCGAGGTCGTCGCCTGGGGCCTCCTCGCGGCCACCCTCGTCGCGCTCGTCGCGACGCTCGGCTTCGTGAGGGCCACCGAGGAACCCCCGCGCGTCGTCCGTTCGTCGCTCCTCCCGCCGGAGAAGGCGACCTTCGACCACGAGGCGGGCGCGATGACCCTCTCGCCCGACGGGCGCCGGATCGCGTTCGTCGCCCGGACCGGCGACGGCGGAACGATGCTCTGGGTCCGCCCGCTCGACGCCCTTTCGGCCCAGCCGCTCGCGGGGACCGAGAACGCGACGTTCCCCTTCTGGTCCCCCGACAGCCGCTTCCTCGGATTCTTCGCCGGCGGGAAGCTCCGGAAGATCGACGCGAACGGAGGCCCTCCCCAGGTGCTCTGCCCGGCGGCGTCGGGCCGCGGCGGCACGTGGACCCGCGACGGGACGATCCTCTTCACGCCTTCCCAGACCGACCCGATCTTCCGCGTGCCGGCGGCGGGCGGGACCGCCACGGCGGTCACCGCCCTCGACGCGAAGAGCGGCGAGATGTCTCATCGGTTCCCGGAGATCCTGCCCGACGGAGACCGCTTCCTCTTCCTGATCGAATCCGCGGAGAAGCCCGAAGACCCGGCCTCCGGCTTCGCCCTCTGGGTCGGGTCGCTGGCATCGAAGGAGCGGACTCGCCTCCTCGCGACGAGCTCGTCCGCCCGCTACTCGAAGTCCGGGCACCTCCTCTTTCTCCGGGACCGGACGCTCGTCGCCCAGCGGTTCGACGCGACCTCGACGAAACTCGAGGGGGAGGCGGTCCCCGTCGCGGAAGGGCTCTCGCGCACCGGCCGCTGGGAGACGACGTTCAGCCTCTCCGACACCGGTCTCCTCGCCTTCCAGGCGCGGCCCGTCGAGGATGCTTCCAGGCTCTTCCTCTTCGATCGCGACGGCCGCGAGCTCGGCACCATCGGGAAGCCGGCCGATTACCGGGAAGTCGTGCTGTCTCACGACGGCCGAAGGGTTGCCGCGGTGGTGCCCGACGCGTCGACGCAGAAGGCCGACATCTGGCTCCTCGACCGGGAGCGCGGCACCTCGACGCGCCTGACGTTCGACCCCGAGGACGAGCACTCCCCCTTGTGGTCCCCGGACGATCGTTACGTCTACTTCACCTCGCGGC
Source organism: uncultured Holophagales bacterium (assembly GCA_937864895.1). Lineage (GTDB taxonomy): Bacteria > Acidobacteriota > Thermoanaerobaculia > UBA5066 > UBA5066 > UBA5066. The sequence goes on from CALMDF010000446.1 coordinate 1,648, forward strand.
GGCAGGGAGGAGGCGACGTCTTCCGGAAGCTGAGCTCCGGAATCGGAGCCGACGAGCTCGTCTTCGCCGACGCGGAGTGGACTCTTCTCCGAAGCCTGACCGGGGACGGGACGACCGGCGCCCTGATGACCCGCGCGACCGCAATGAAGACCGGCTGGGACATCCAGCTCCTGAACCTCGCCGACAGCAAGGCGACCGTCCTTCTCCAGACGCCGTTTTCGGAGGGCAACCCGTTGCTGACGCGCGACGGGAGGTGGATGGCCTACCAGGCGGACGAGTCCGGAAAGTTCGAGGTCTACGTGCAGCGCCTCGACGGCGAAGGCGGGAAGTGGCAGATCTCGACGGACGGGGGGACCAAGCCCCGCTGGAGCCGCGGGGAGAAGGAGATCGTCTTCCAGACCCCCGACCTCGGGTTGATGGCCGTCGACGTCGAGCTGGGCCCGGCGTTCTCGGCGTCGGTCCCCCGGCCCTTCATGGACCCCGGGATCCGGCGGGGCGTGGGCTACCAGTACGACGTCTCGAGCGACGGCTCGTTCGTCCTCGTGAACCGCGCGGTCGTCCAGGAGGCTGCCCCCGTGACGCTCGTCCAGAACTGGGTGGAGGCGCTGGGGCGATGAGCCTCGCCCCCGGCTCCCGTCTCGGCGGGTACGAGATCACCGCGAAGCTCGGCGAGGGCGGCATGGGGGAAGTCTGGCGCGCCACCGACTCGAGGCTGAAGCGCGAGGTGGCGATCAAGGTCCTCCCCGAGGCGTTCGCCGCCGACGCGGAGCGCCTCGCGCGCTTCGAGCGCGAGGCACAGCTCCTGGCCGCCCTCAACCACCCGAACATCGCCCACGTCTTCGGCTTCGAGACCGCGACCCTCCCCGACGGTTCGATCTCGAGCTTCCTGGCCATGGAGCTCGTCGAGGGCGAGGACCTCGCCGAGAGGCTGAAACGGGGCGCCATCCCGGTCGACGAGGCGCTCGAGATCGCCCGGCAGATCGCCGAGGCCCTCGAGGAGGCGCACGAAAAGGGGATCGTCCACCGCGACCTCAAGCCTGCGAACGTGAAGCTGACGCCGGACGGGAAGGTGAAGGTCCTCGACTTCGGGCTCGCGAAGGCGATGGACGCGCCGGGGACCACGTCGGCTGACGCCCTCGAGCACTCGCCCACGCTGATGAACTCGCCCACGATGACGGCCGCCGGGACCCGGGCCGGCGTCATTCTCGGCACCGCCTCCTACATGTCGCCCGAGCAGGCGCGCGGCAAGCCGGTCGACAAGAGGGCGGACATCTGGGCCTTCGGCGTCGTCCTCCACGAGACGCTGACGGGGAGGCGGCTCTTCGCCGGAGAGACCGTCTCGGACATCCTGGCCGCCGTCCTGACCCGCGACCCGGGCCTTGCGGACCTCCCCGCCGGCGTCCCCGCGCGCGTGCGCACGCTCCTCCGCGACTGCCTCGTCCGCGACCCGAGGCGGCGACTGCGCGACATCGGGGACGCGCGGATCGCCCTCGAGGAGATCCTCGCGGGGGGTGGCGCCCCGGAGGATTCCGCGCCACGGCAGGACGGCCCCCGCCGGCGCGCCTGGTGGATTCCCGCGGGCCTCGCGCTCCTGGCGGCAGCAGCGGGAGTCGGCCTCGTCGCGGGCCGGGCGACCGTCGCGCCGCACGCGGCGCGGACCTTCACCCAGAAGACCTTCGTGCCGCAGGTCATCTTCAACGCCCGGTTCATGCCCGACGGCGGGACGCTGGTCTTCAGCGCGGCGCTCGAAGGGACCTCGCCTTCGCTCTTCGAGCTTCGTCCGGACGCGACGGCCCCGCGCTCCTTCGGCCCTGGGCGGACGCACCTGCTCTCCATCTCGAAGTCGGGAGAGCTCGCGGTGCTCACCGACGCGGACTTCATCCACCACCGTCTCTTCCGGGGGACGCTCTCGCGGATGAGCACCGAGGGAGCGCCGCGCGCCATCGCCAGCGACGTCCGCGAGGCGGACTGGCTCCCGGACGGGTCGGACCTCGCCGTCATCCGGGACACCGCCACCGGCGACGCGCTCGAGTTCCCCGTCGGGAACGTCGTCCATCGCACCCCCGGGTACCTGAGCGATCCGCGCGTGTCGCCGGACGGGACCCGCGTGGCGTTCATGGAGCACCCGATCAAGTTCGACGATCGCGGCTGGGTCAAGGTGGTCGACCGTTCGGGCAAGGTCACGATCGTGGCCGGTGATTTCCCGGCCGAGGAAGGCGTGGCCTGGTCCCGGGACGGACGATCGGTCCTGTTCGGAGCCTTCGTCGACTACCAGATGGCCGTCCTTGCGGCGCCGGCCAGGGGCGGCGGGCCGCTCACGACGGTCGTCGGCTCGGCGGGGAGCCTCACCCTGCACGACGTCGCCCCGGACGGGCGGGTGGCGGTGAGCCGGGAGACGTTCCGCTACGGTGTCGCCGCGAGGGGCGCCGGCCAGGACGCCGAACGCGACCTCGCGCCGCACGACCAGGCGTGGAGTTCCCGCCTCAGCCGGGACGGCCGGTTCCTGTTCCTCACCGACGGCCGCGGCGGCCACGACTACGCCGTCGTCCGGCGCGGCGTCGACGGCTCGCCTCCGGCGAGGCTCGGCGACGGCAACACCAGGGCCGTCTCGGCGGACGGCCGGTGGGTGACCGCGACGCTCTACTCGACCGGCCGCTGCGCCGTCTACCCGACGGGAACGGGAGCGATGGTCCCCGTCCCGATGGGCCCTCTCGAGACCTGCCAGAGCGCCACCTTCTTCCCGGACGGGAAGAGCCTCCTCCTCGTCGGAAACGAGCCCGGCAAGCCCACCCGGGCCTACCGCGCGGCGTTCCCGGGAGGGACGCCCGAGGCGATCCTCCCCCCAGGACTCACTCCGGTCCGGATCTCCGCCAGCGGGCGCCGTCTCCTCGTCCAGGACGCGAACCGCGCCTGGCAGATCGTCGAGATCGGGGGCGCGTCGGGGGTGGTCAAGGCGTGGCGCGACCGGGTCGAGGTGTGGCGGCCGGGCGGCGAGACGGAGGATCTGCGCGGTCCCAACCCGGTGGACGGTTTGGTCGCCATGTACGAGGACTTTGCCGGGGCAATCACGGAGGGGCGTGCGCCACTCTCCACGTTGGAGGAGTCGCTGGCCGATTTGCAGGTGATCGCGGCGATGTTGCGCTCCGCCGAAACAGGGCT
>CALMDF010000447.1 GCA_937864895.1 uncultured Holophagales bacterium
CGGGCCGGCCACGGAATCCGGCTTCCGGCCCGGCCGGGGTCACTTTGGCGAGGAAAGAGGCAGGGGGTCCGGGGGGGCGTGCGAAGCCCAGCCCCCCCGGCGAGCCAGTCCGGCCCGCCTTGCCGCAAAATGGGCGCGTGGCCGAGCTCATCGACGGAAACAATCTCCTCGGGCAGAGGGGCGTCACGCGCGAGACTCTCGTCCGGGAGCTCTCCGAGCTGGCGCGCGCGCGCCGGAAGAAGCTGACGGTGGTCTTCGACGGACCCCCCGAGCACGGACGGCCGAAGGTCCAGCAGCTCGGGGACGTGACCCTGGTCTACGCGGCTCCCCGCAGCGCGGACGAAGAGATCGTCCGGAGGGTACGCGAGGCGCGCGACCCGAGGGGCGTGACCGTCGTGACCGACGACAGGGTCCTTTCCGAGGCCGTCGACGCGGCGGGCGGAAGGACGCAGCAGGTGGCGGCCTTCCGGCAGACCGGGTCGCTGCGGCTGAAGGCCAGGGCGGCGGAAGCGGAGGAGAAGCGGGTCCCCGGCGGGAGCGCGTCCGACTGGGCCCGGTGGTTCAGCGACCCGAGGAACCGGATCGGGTGAGGGAGCCTCTTCGCCGTCCGCGCCGGCTCGCCCCGGGCGGCGTCGTGGGCCTGGCCGGCCTCTCGGGCCCGGTCGCAGGGGCGGACCTCGCGGCCGGTGTTGCGACGCTCGAGGCTTTCGGGTACCGCGTCCGCCTGGCGCCAAATCTCCTCGAGCGCGAGCCGCTCCTCGGCCTGGCCGGGGACGACGACGCGCGGCTCGACGGCTACGTCTCTCTGGTCAGGGACCCGGAAGTCGACGCCATCGTCTTCTCGCGCGGCGGTTACGGCGTGACGCGCCTCCTCTCCCGGCTGCCCGGAGAGCTCCTCGCCGAGACGGCGAAGCTCCACTGCGGGTACTCGGACCTCACGGCCCTGGCAGCGTTCCTCCGGGAGCGCTGCGGGCTCGTGTCGATCCACGGCCCGATGGCCGCCGCCGAGCTGGCGAGACCCCTCGACCCGCTCACGGCGGCCTGGTTTCCCGCTCTCCTCGAGGGGAGGGCGCCGGGAATCCTCGAGGTGCCGGCGGCGGACGTCCTCGTTCCCGGGCGGGCCGAGGGCCCGCTGGTCGGGGGCTGCCTCTCTCTGCTCGCGGCTCTCGTCGGGACGCCGTGGGAATACGACTACGACGGGGCCCTGCTCTTTGTCGAGGAGATCGGAGAGGAGGCCTACCGGGTCGACCGGATGCTCGGGAGCCTCCTCTCGGCGGGACGATTCGACCGGTTGGCCGGTATCATCACGGGTTCGATGACGCGGGTGACGTTCAACGGCGCAGAGGACCCGGACAGGCTCCGGGCGCTCCTTCACGCGAGGCTGGGGCCGCTCGGGATCCCGGTCGCCTCGGGACTGCCCTTCGGTCACGTCCTGCCGAACGTCCCTCTTCCCGTGGGCGCCAGAGCCGCCTGGGACGGCGAGACCCGTACCCTCGCGCTCGAGGAGGAGTTCCTCTCGTGAAAGTCGTGCTGAAGTCGGGCGGCGGGGCCGCGAGCTTCGAGGACTACATCGTGAAGCTCCCGCCGGGAGCGACTGTCTTCTGCGAGGGGGACGTCGGCACGGAGATGTTCGTCATCCAGTCGGGGTCGGTCGAGATCGCCAAGAGGGTCAAGGAAGGCCTGAAGACGCTCGCGGTCCTCGAGAAGGGCGACTTCTTCGGCGAGATGTCGATCCTCGAGGACGTTCCGAGAACGGCCGACGCGATCACGCGGACCGACGTCGAGCTCGTGAAGATCAACCAGTCGACGTTCGACGAAATGCTCCGGCACAACGGGGAGATCGCCGTCCGGATGCTCAGGAAGCTCTCTCGCCGGCTCCGGGAGACGACCGCCCTCCTCGAGCGGTCGACCGGCGAGGCGCCGGCCCTCGACGAGTCTTCCGACTTCTTCGAGCGCCCCGGCGCCCGGGACGAGATCTACCGGCTCGTCGCCGACGGCGGGGTCGAGGAGTTCTACCTGAACCGCGACGCCGAGACGCTCGTCGGCCGGATCGACCCGGTGACGGGGATCCGCCCGGACGTCGACCTCACCACGCTCGACGGGCCCCGCTCGGTCTCGCGCCGTCACGCGAAGATCGTCCGGTCGGAGGGGGAGTTCCACGTCGTCGAGGAGATCGGGACGATGAACGGGACGTTCGTGAACGGCACGCGGATCGCGACCGGCGCCCCGACGCCCCTCAGGGACGGCGATCGCCTCCGGTTCGGGCTCGTCGACCTCACGTTCCGCGTCACGCTGAGCTGAGCCGTGCCGCGCGTCGCGCGCGATCGTGACGCGCTCTCTCTCCGGTCGCCCCTCGCGGATCTCGCGGGGATCGGCCCTGCCCGGGCGCGCGCCCTCGGCGACGCCGGGCTGGCGACGGCCCTCGACCTCCTGCTCGAGCTTCCGTTCCGCCACGAGGACCGGGCCCGCTTCGGGAGGGTCGCCGATCTCGTCCCGGGAGGCCCGCCGGTCACGGTGGCGGGAGCGATCGCCACTTCCAGGCTCGTGAGGACGCGCCGCCGAGGGTTCTCCATCTTCGAGGCGGAGCTCGAGGACGAGAGCGGTTCCATCGGCCTCGTCTTCTACAACCAGCCGTGGCTCGGGCGCTGGATGACGCCGGGCGCGCGCCTCTTCGTCCACGGCCGCGCCGTCTTCAAGCGCCGGGTCGTCCTCGAGTCGCCCTGGGTCGAGGCGGAACCTTCGGAAGAGGCCGACATTCCCCTGTCCGTGGGTCGCGTCGTCCCGATCTACCGCTCTCTCCCGGGCCTGGCGCCCAGGCTTCGCCGCCGCCTCGTCGCGCGTTGCCTCGAAGAGGCGGCCCCGGGCCTGCCGGAGCGCTTCCCCGAGGCGCTCGTCCGCGAGCTCTGCCTGCCGTCCCTCTGCGATTCGCTCCGGGAGGCCCACTTCCCGGGCAGCGCCGGCGGAGCGGCCGACCCGCGGGTATGGGAGGAGCGCACGTCGCCGCACCTGCGGCGCCTCGCGCTCGAGGAGCTCCTGGAGTTCCAGGTGGCGCTCGGGCGCCGTCGCCGGGAGCGCGCGAAGCGGCCCGCGCCGCGCATCGAGGCCGACGCGGCCCTCCGGAAGAAGCTCGGGGGGATCCTCCCGTTTCCGCTGACGGGGGCGCAGAAGCAGGCGATCCGCGAGATCGGCGCGGACCTCAGGTCCGGCCACCCCATGGCGAGGCTGCTCCAGGGAGACGTCGGAAGCGGCAAGACGATCGTCGCCGTCCTGACGGCCCTCCTCGCCGCGGAGAGGGGCTTCCAGTCGGCCCTCCTCGCGCCGACCGCGATTCTCGCCGAGCAGCACGCGGAGACCGTTTTCCGGCTCCTCGCCGGCACGGGGGCGACGCCCGCGCTCCTGACGGCCCGCGTCACCGGACGCCCTCGCGCCGCCCTTCTCGCCGCCCTCGCCGAGGGCGCCATCGATCTCGTGGTCGGCACCCACGCGCTCCTCGAGAAACCCGTCGTGTTCCGCAGGCTCGGGCTCGTCGTCGTGGACGAGCAGCACCGCTTCGGGGTGGCCCAGCGGGCCGCCCTGCCGGCCCGCGGTGCCGAGTCGGGGGAGCACCCGCACGTCCTCGTCCTCTCGGCGACGCCGATTCCCCGGTCGCTCGCGCTCGCCCTCCACGGGGACCTGGACGTCTCGACGCTCGACGAGAAGCCGCCCGGGAGGACGCCCATCCGGACCCGGCTGGCGAGGGAGGACGGGCGCGACGAGGCCTACCGGGCGCTCGCTAAGGAAGTCGAGTCGGGCGGGCGCGCCTACGTCGTCGTTCCCCTCGTCGACGAGTCGGAGTCGATCGACGCGCGGGCCGTCGCGTCCTGGACGGACGAGGTCGCCCGGAGGCTCCCGGGCCGGAGGGTGGGCGCCCTCCACGGGAAGATGAAGCCCGAGGCCCGGGAGCGGGCGATGCGACAGTTCGCGTCCGGGGCGCTCGACGTCCTCGTCGCCACCACGGTCGTGGAGGTCGGGATCGACGTCCCGGAGGCCTCGTTCCTCCTCGTCGAGAACGCCGAGCGATTCGGCCTCGCCCAGCTCCACCAGCTCCGGGGCCGCATCGGAAGGGGCGCCCGGGCGTCCACCTGCGTCCTCCTTTCCGGGGGAGGCGCCTCGGAGGAGGCGGTTTCCCGTCTCGAGGTCCTGGCCCGCACGGACGACGGCTTCGCCGTCGCCGAGGAGGACCTCCTGCGGAGGGGACCGGGCGAGGCGTTCGGGACGAGGCAGAGCGGCCTGCCCGAGTTCCGCGTCGCCGATCCCCTCGCGGACCGGGACCTCCTGGGGCAGGCGCGTGCGCTGGCCAGCCGCCTCGAGACCGGGGGGAACGCCTCGGCGTTCGAGGCGCCGTTTCTCCTCCCTCGCGCGCGCCCATAGTCGACCTCGCTGTGGCATCCTCGGAATCGTGGAGCTCGCCCTCGAGACGGACGGCGCCGTAGCGGCCCTGAGGGTGCGCGGAGACGTGACGCTCACGGAAGCGGCGACGATCACGGAATACCTGCGGGTGGCGCGGGAGAACGGGGCGCTTCGCTGCGTCGTCGACCTCTCCGCCTGCACGGCGCTCCCGACGACGATCGTCGCCGTCCTGATGCGCGAGCAGGGCCGGTTCGCCGTCGCGGGAGGGACCTTCGCCCTCACGGGCGTCGCCGGCCAGAACCCGTTCCTCTCGCAGAGCGTCGCGGCCGGCCGATTCGAGCACTACCGCACGGCCGAGGAGGGAATCGCGGCCGAACGGCGGGCCGCCGGAGCGTCGATTGACGCCCCCCGGGGGGGCACGTAGGATCGGGCGTTTTCGGACGACCCGACCGTGCCCGACGCGCCTGTCTCCCCAGAAAAGGTCCTCGAGATCGTCATCCAGGTGGCCGCCCTCCTGTTCGCGGTCTCCGTGCACGAATCCGCGCACGGCTGGGTCGCGCTCCGCTGCGGGGACACGACGGCCCGGGACCTCGGACGGATCACGCTCAACCCCGTGAAGCACCTGGACCCGTTCGGGAGTCTCCTCGTCCCGGCCCTTCTCGCGTTCACGGGAGCGCCGGTCTTCGGATGGGCCAAGCCCGTGCCGGTCTCCCTGAGGGGAGTCCGAAACCCGCGCCGCGCGAACCTCCTCGTCTCGGCGGCGGGCCCGCTGTCGAACTTCGCCGTCGCGATCCTGGGCGGGGCCCTCTTCTTCCTCCTCAGGGCGCTCGCCCCGGCCGGCCCGGAGCTCCGGGGCTCGGTCTTCTACCCCCTTCTCCTCGTGGCGCTCTACACCGTTGCGGTAAACGTCACCCTCGGCCTCTTCAACCTCGTCCCGATACCTCCCCTCGACGGATTCGGAGTCGTCGAGAGCTTCGCTCCCGCCCGCTGGATCCGCGGGGTGATGTGGGTGCGGAGGTACGGGTTCATCCTCCTCGTCGTGGCGATCTTCACGGGAGGCCTCACGGCCCTCCTGGGGCCGCCGCAGAGGTTCCTGTTCCAGCTCCTTCTCGGAGGTCCCTCGTGAGCGAACCGGCGAAGAAGATCGTCCTCTCGGGCCTGCGCCCGACGGGCCGCGTCCACCTCGGCAACTACTGGGGCGCGGTGAAGAACTGGGTCGACCTGCAGGACCAGTACGACTGCCGCTACTTCGTCGCCGACCTCCACGCGCTGACGACCGACTACGCGGACACCTCGGCGATCCGCGAGTCGACGCTCGAGGCCGTCACCGACTGGCTGTCGGTCGGGCTCGACCCGGAGAAGGCGGTGGTCTTCGTCCAGTCCCAGGTCCCGCAGACCGCCGAGCTGGCCCTCATCTTCGGGATGATCACGCCCCTCGGGTGGCTCGAGCGCGTGCCGACCTACAAGGAGCAGCTCCAGGAGCTGCGCGAGAAGGAGCTCGGGACGTACGGGTTCCTCGGCTACCCGGTGCTCATGACGGCCGACATCGCTCTCTACCGCGGGCACTACGTCCCGGTGGGGAAGGACCAGGAGAGCCACCTCGAGATCTGCCGCGAGATCGTCCGCCGCTTCAACGGCATGTACGGCGAGGTCTTCCCCGAGCCGCAGGCGCTCTTCACCGCGACGCCCAGGGTCCCGGGGCTCGACGGCCGAAAGATGTCGAAGAGCTACGGGAACACGATCGCCCTCTCGGATTCGGCCGAAGAGGTGAGGGCGAAGGTCATGTCGATGGTCACCGACCCGAAGCGGGCGCGCCGCGCGGACCCCGGGGACCCGGAAACGTGCAACCTCTTCCCGTTCCACCTCCTCTACTCGCCGAAGGAGGAGGTCGCCCAGGTCGACGCCGAGTGCCGCTCGGCCGGCCGAGGCTGCGTCGACTGCAAGAAGCACCTGATCCGGAACATGAACGAGGCCCTCGACCCCGTGCGCGAGAGGCGCGCCGGGATCGTCGCGAAGCCCGGGTACGTCCGGGAGGTCCTGGAGGCCGGGGGCGCCAGGGCGCGCGCCCTGGCCTCCGAGACGATGCAGGGCGTCGCCGACGCCATGAAGCTCCTCTGAGGCCCGCGTGGCCGAAGGCGTCCGCATCCCGATCCCGCCCGGAGCGGAGCTCGTCCAGCCCTACCCGGTGCACCTGCCGCAGTTCGACGGCCCCCTCGACCTGCTCCTGCACCTGATCCGGAAGAACGAGGTCGACCTCCGCAACATCCCGGTGGCCGACATCTGCCGCCAATACCACGAGTACCTCGTCCTGATGGTGGAGCTCGACCTCGAGGTTGCGGCCGAGTTCCTCTACGTCGAGGCGCTCCTGGTGCAGGTGAAGAGCCAGCTCGTGCTCCCCCGGACCCCGGCCGCGGGAGGGGGCGAGGCGCCCGACCCGCGGGAGGAGCTCATCGCGCGGCTCCTGCAGTACCGGAAGTTCAAGGGTGTTGCCGAGACGCTTCACGTCTACGAGATGGACCGGATCGGGATGTACCCCCGCCCGGCGTACCGGCCCGAGGCCGAGCCCGAGGAGGAGGAGACGGACCTCTCGGAGGTCTCCCTCTTCGACCTGCTGACGCTCTTCAAGGGAGCGATAGACCGCTACAAGGCCCTCAATCCCCCCGCTCTGGCGATCTCCGCCCAGAGGTTCTCCATTCGGGAGAAGATGCAGGAGATGGCTGGGCGGGTCCGCGAGTCGGGCGGGCGGGTGGCGCTCTCGGAGGTCTTCAGGAGCCTCTCGGGCCGCGCCGAGGCGATCGCCGTCTTCCTCGCCGTCCTGGAGCTCCTCCGGCTGCTTCTCGTCCGGGCGCTCCAGGCCGAGGAGTTCGGAGAGATCTACCTCGAGACGACGGGGGAGAGCCTGACGCTCGAAGGCTACGAAGAGGAATACCGCTGACACGATGACGGAAGAGCGAGACGAGACGACCCCGGGCCCCACGGTGGAGCCCAACGAAACGACGTCCACGGAAACGCCCGCCCCCGAGCCGCCTCCGGCCGACGAGTCCCGCCCCGAGGCGGGCTCGAACGCGACGGCCGAGGCGCTCGCGCTCGTGGAGGCGCTTCTCTTCGCGACCCACAAGCCGATCCCGCTCGACAAGCTCGCCGAGGCGGCGGAGCTCCCGGAGGAGATCGTCGCCCGGGCCGTGGACACCCTCGATGCCGCCTGCGCGGCCGACGGACGGGGGGTGAAGCTCGACCGCGTCGCCGGCGGGGTCCGCCTCGTGACCCGGCCCGAGTACGATTACCCCGTCCGCCGGCTCCTCGGCCTGGACGGAAAGACGAAGTTGTCGATGGCCGCCCTCGAGACGCTCGCGATCGTCTCCTACCGCCAGCCCGTGACGGGGCCCGAGATCGCCGAGCTCAGGGGCGTCAACTCCTCGTCCTCGATCCGGACGCTCCTGGATCGCAAGCTCATCACGACGGCGGGCCGCAAGGAGGTCGTCGGAACTCCGTTCCTCTACAAGACGACGAAGGAGTTCCTCGTCCACTTCGGCCTCAGGAGCCTCGGCGACCTGCCCAAACCCGAGGAGCTCGAGGCGATCTACGGCCTCGAGGCCCCGAAGAGCGACCCGGCGCAGACGGAGCTCTTCCACGTCGACGAGGCGACGGGCGAGGTGGAGACCGACACGGAGGCGGCGGAGGCCACGGCCTCCACCGGATCGGCTGGTCCCGCCGGCCAGGCCGAGCCGACCGAAGCGCCGAACGCCGAGGTCGGCGAGGCCGCCTCGGGCGCCGAACAGAAGGAGGAGCGTCATGACGGCTGAACGTCTGCAGAAGATCCTCGCGACGGCCGGAGTCGCCTCGCGGCGCGCGGCCGAGGAGATGATCCTCGAAGGCCGGGTCACCGTGAACGGGACGGTCGTCACCGAGCTCGGCACGAAGGCCGACCCGGCGGTCGACCACGTGAAGGTCGACGGCAAGAGGCTCCGCACGCCCCCCGCTCACCGCTACATCCTGATGAACAAGCCGCGCGGCGTCGTCGTGACCCGGGACGACCCGCAGCACAGGCCGACGGTGTACGTCCTTCTCGGAACACGGGTCTCCGAGCCCGTCATGCCGGTCGGGCGCCTCGACTTCGACTCGGAGGGGCTGCTCCTCCTGACGAACGACGGAGCGCTGGCGCACCGGATCGCGCACCCTTCCGGCGGCTGTCAGAAGGTCTACGAGGTCAAGGTGGCGGGCGTCCCCACTCCCGCGAAGATCGCCCGGCTCGCCCGCGGAGTCCTCATCGACGACGTCAGGACGGCGCCCGCCACGGTCGAGCTCATCGACACGACGCCGGAGAAGGACGGGATCGGCGGGAACGCCTGGCTCCGGGTCATCCTCGGAGAGGGCCGGTCGAGGCAGGTCCGGAAGATGATGGAAGCCGTCGGGCACAAGGTCTCCAAGCTGCGCCGGGTCGCGATCGGGCCGATCCGCGACCCGAAGCTCCCGCCGGGCGGCTTCCGCGACCTTTCTCCCGGGGAGCTCGTCGCGCTCCGCGCCATCCGGCCTCCCGCGAAGGGCAGGGCCGCCCGGCCGGCGTCCTCACCCAAGGGCCCCGTCACCCGGACGGACGCCCGGCCGGAGAGGCGCCCCGAGCCGCGGAAGCCCCCTGCGGGAAGGAGCCCGGCGCCCGGGAGGCGCCGCGAGGTGAGGCGATGAAGCCGTCTCCGAGGCCTTCCGTACAGAAGCTCGCCCCGTACGTCCCGGGACGGCCCATCGAGGAGGTCGAGAGGGAGTACGGGATCACCGGGGCCGTCAAGCTCGCATCGAACGAGAACCCTCTCGGTCCGTCGCCGAAGGGCCTCGCCGCGGCCGTCGCGGCCGCAGCCGACGTCCACCTCTACCCGGACGGCTCCGGGACTCTGCTCCGCCGCGCCCTCTCCGCCCGCCACGACATCCCGGCCGACCAGGTCGTCCTCGGCTCCGGATCGTGCGAGCTCATCGACATCTGCGTCCGGGCCTTCGTCGACCCGGGAGAAGAGGTCGTCGTTCCCGCGGGGATCTTCAGGATGTTCCCCGTCGCGGTGGGGCGTGCCGGAGGCACGTTCGTCGAGGTCCCGACCGGGCCCGGGTACCGGCCGGACGTCCACGCGATGACGAGGAGGGTCGGTCCCGCGACGAAGATCGTCGCGATAGCCAACCCGAACAACCCCACGGGCGCCTACTCGACGAAGGCGGACCTCGACCAGCTCTTCGCGGCCCTCCCGGGGCACGTCGTCGTGGTGGTCGACGAGGCGTACTTCGAGTTCGCGTGCGAGACGCCCGACTATCCCGACGCGCTCGACTACGTGCGCGCCGGCCGGAACGTCGTCGTCCTCAGGACGTTCTCGAAGATCTACGGCCTGGCCGGCCTCAGGGTCGGATACGCCTTCGCCTCGCCCGAGATCGCCGCGGCCATGAACAAGGTCCGGGAGCCCTTCAACACGACGGGCATCGGCCAGGCCGCCGCGCTCGCCGCGCTCGACGACGCCGGGCACCGCGAACGGACGAAGGCCCTCGTGCGCCAGGAACGGCCCTTCCTCGCCGCCGAGCTCGCGCGCCGTGGCGCCGTCGTGAACCCCTCGCTCGGAAACTTCCTCCTCGTGGAGCTGCCGATCCCGTTCGGCCCCCTCGAGCCGGAGTTCGCGCGCAGGGGCGTCATCCTCAGGCCCATGGGGGGCTGGGGTTTCCCGCTCGCTTTCCGTGTTTCCGTCGGCACGCACGCCGAGAACCTGCGATTTCTCCAGGCCTTCGACGAACTGCTCGCCGCGGGCCGGCTCGGCCTGCCCGCGGGCGCCGTTTCCGCCGCCGCCGGATGATCGTCGTCGCCATCGACGGCCCCTCGGGAGTGGGCAAGTCCACGGTGGGGAAGGCCCTCGCCGCGAAGCTCGGCGTTCCCTACCTCGACACGGGAGCGATGTACCGGGCCGTCGGCCTCCTGGCCCGGCGGCACGGCGTCCCTCTCCCGATCCCGGATCCGGGCCGGGTCGGGGAGCTCGCGGACGGCTGCGAGGTCCGGGTGACCGGCTCAGGGCCCGACACCCGGACGATCCTCGACGGGGAGGACGTCTCCGAGGAGATCCGGCAGCCCGAGATCTCCCTCTACGCCTCGGCCGTCGCGGCGATCCCGCGCGTGAGGCGCAGGCTCGCGGCCCGGCAGCGGGAGATGGCGCTCGCTTCGGGAGGGGTCCTCGAGGGGAGGGACATCGGGACGAAAGTCGTCCCCGAGGCGACCGCGAAGTTCTTCCTGACGGCGAGGCCCGAGGTCCGGGCCCGCCGCCGTTTCGAGGAGCTCGCCCGGAAGGGGACGCCCCAGGACCTCGGGACCGTGGAGGCGGAAATGGCGGCCCGGGACGAGGCGGACTCGACCCGCGCGGACTCGCCCCTGGCCTTCGACGAGACGTACGCCGTCGTCGACACTTCCGACCTCGGGGCCGAGGAGATCGCCGAGAAGCTCCGGGGGCTCGTCCTGGCCCGGGAAGCCGGTTGACCTCCTGAGGCCGGACGTCTAACATTCCCGGTTCGGGCCGCTAACTCAAGCACTTTGAGCCGTCTCCGCGAGCCCTCGAGAAGGTGGAATTCATGCCGTCGGAGGACCAGAAGATCACGCCCATCCGGAAGCCGGAGGAGGCTGCCGACGCGAACAACGAGTTCGCAAGGCTGCTCGCGGAGAGCGAGCGCTCCCTCGCCGAGGGAGAGCTGATCCGCGGGCGTGTCATCCAGGTCACGAACGACGAGATCCTCGTCGACATCGGCTACAAGTCGGAGGGGATGATCCCGCGGGCGGAGTTCGCGCACTCGCCCGACCGCCTTCCGGTGGCCGGGCAGGAAATCGACGCGATCGTAGACCGTCGCGAGGATTCCTCGGGGTACGTCGTCCTTTCCCACGAAAAGGCCCGCCGCATCCGCGCCTGGGATGCGATCGAGGTCGCGTTCAAGGAGAACCGGCCCGCGAAGGGGAAGGTCCTCGAGCGCGTCAAGGGCGGCCTCTCCGTCGACATCGGGGTTCGCGCCTTCCTTCCCGGCTCGCTCGCCGACATCCGGCCGCTCAAGAACCTCGACGTCCTCCGCGGCCGCGAGCTCGAGTTCCGCATCGTCAGCTTCGACAAGAAGCGGGGCAACATCGTCCTTTCGCGCAAGGCCCTCATGGAAGAGGTCGCCGACGCCAGGAAGAACGAGGCTGCCCAGGCCCTCGCGGACGGGCGGACCCTGCACGGCGTCGTCAAGAACCTCACCGAGTACGGCGCGTTCGTCGACCTCGGCGGGATCGACGGCCTGCTCCACGTCACGGACATCTCCTGGGGCCGGCTCGGCCACCCCTCCGAGGCGCTCCACGTAGGCCAGGAGGTCGAGGTCCGCGTCCTCAAGTTCGACGCCGACTCGGGCCGCATCTCGCTCGGCATGAAGCAGCTCAAGCCCGACCCGTGGCAGGACCTCCCGGCGCACTACCCGGTCGGCGCCAGGGTCCGAGGAAAGGTCGTCTCCCTCACCGACTACGGCGCGTTCGTCGAGCTCGAGGAGGGGGTCGAGGGCCTCATCCACGTCAGCGAGATGTCGTGGACCAAGAAGGTCAAGAACCCCGCCAAGCTCCTCGCCGTGGGCGACACCGTCGAGGCGGTCATCGCCGACGTGAACCCGGAGACCCGGCGTCTCTCCCTGTCCCTCCGGGCCACCGAGCCGAACCCGTGGGAGATGCTCGCGGAGAAGTACAGGATCGGCGACCGGATCCAGGGCGTCGTCCGCAACCTCACCGACTTCGGCGCGTTCGTCGAGATCGAGGAGGGGATCGACGGACTCGTCCACATCTCCGACATGTCCTGGGGCCGGCGCGTGAAGCACCCCTCCGAAGTCCTGAAGAAGGGCGACCAGATCCAGGCCGTCCTCACGGCGATCGACGTCGAGAACCGCAGGATCAGCCTCTCCATCAAGGAATTCCGCCCGAACGAGTGGGAGGAGTTCTCCCGCGAGCACAAGCCCGGCGACGTCGTCGACGGGCAGGTGGCCAAGGTCGCCGACTTCGGTGTCTTCGTCCGCCTCCCGCTCGGTCTCGAGGGCCTCATGCACGTCTCGGAGACCGACGTCGCCCGCGGCATGAAGCTCACCGACGTCTTCCACGAGGGCGAGGCGCTCCGCGTCCGGATCCTCCGGATCGAGGTCGAGGAGCAGCGGATCGGTCTCTCGATGAGGGACGTACCGCAGCCCGAGCCCTCCGAGGCGGAGCCGGAACCGGTGGACGCCGTGCCGGAACAGGCGGAAGAGGCTGCCGAGCCGGTGGAAGGCGAGGCCGCGGACACCGCAGCGGCCGAGGCACCGGCCGTGCCCGAGGCCGACGACTCGACGGACGCCCCCGCGGACGCTCCCGTCGAGGATCCGGAGAAGGGCGACTGACGTTCGCGACGCCAGCGAGGTGGCGTCGCGGGGAGCGCTGTCGAAGCAGCGCTCCCTCCGGGGGGGGAGATGGAACGCGAAACCCAGGGCGTCGGCCGGGACGACGAAACGACCACGAAGGCTGACCTCGTGGAAGAGGTCGCCCGCGCGGCGGAGCTGACGAAGAAACAGGCCGAGGCCGTCGTCGAATCCGTCTTCCAGGGGATCATCGGCTCTCTCCGCGCCGGTCAGAAGATCGAGCTTCGCGGTTTCGGCAGCTTCAAGCTCCGCCAGCGGGGGGCGCGCGTCGCCCGCAACCCAAAGAAGAGCGGGGTGAAGGTCCACGTTCCGCCCAAGCTCGTCCCATACTTCAAACCGGGGAAGAAGCTCAAGGAGCTCATCAACGAGGAGGCACCGGAGCCCGTGGCGGCCCCGCCGGCGCCGTCGGCGCTGCCGGAGGGATGAACGAGGTTCTCTTCACGCCCTGGAGGATGTCCTACCTGACGGGCCCCACGCCCTCCGGTCCATCCTCCTGTCTCTTCTGTGACCTCCAGGGCCTCGGCGACGCCGAGGCCCTGATCGTCGAGAGGAGCCGGCACGTCTTCGCTGTCCTGAACAGGTACCCGTACTCGAACGGTCACGTGATGATCGCCCCCTACGCCCACCGAGGGACGCTACCGGAGCTCTCCCCGGAGGAGCGGCTCGACCTGATGGACGTCGCCGCACGGCTCGAGGGGGCGATCCGAGCCGAGTACTCGCCTCACGGACTGAACGCCGGTCTGAACCTCGGGCGGTGCGCCGGAGCCGGCGTGCCGGGGCACCTGCATTTCCACCTCGTGCCGCGCTGGGACGGGGACACGAACTTCATGACGGTCCTCGCCGAGACCCGCGTGGTCCCGGAGGACCTCGGCGCGACCTGGCGCAGGCTCCGTGCGCGCCTCGGGACGCCGGAGGGGGGCTCCTGACGGGCGCAGCGAGGTCTACCGCCTCCCGGCCCGCCGCGGTGCTCCTCGGCCTCCTCGTTCCCGGCCTCGGGCATGCCTGGGGCGGACGCCGCGGCCGGGGCGCGGCCTTCATCGTCCTCGTGGGA
>CALMDF010000448.1 GCA_937864895.1 uncultured Holophagales bacterium
GTCGCATCCCGGACGTTCGACTGCGGAACGGAGAGGATCCTCCCATGCTGAAGGAATTCAAGGAGTTCGCGATCAAGGGGAACGTCAGAGACATGGCGGTCGGCGTCGTCATCGGCGGGGCGTTCGGAAAGATCGTGGGAAGCCTCGTGACCGACGTCGTCATGCCGCCCATCGGCCTCCTCCTCGGGAAGGTCGACTTCACGAACCTCTTCGTGAACCTCTCGGGGACCCCGGTCGCGTCCCTGGCCGAGGCGAAGGAGAAGGGGCTCGCGACGCTCAACTACGGCGTCTTCGTCAACACGGCCCTCGAGTTCCTCATCATCGCGTTCGCCATCTTCCTCGTCGTCAAGCAGATCAACCGGTTGAAGCGCGAGGCGCCGCCGGCCCCCGCCGCGCCGCCCGAGCCCTCGAACGAGGAGAGGCTCCTCGCCGAAATCCGCGACCTCCTGAAGAAGTGAAAGGACCGGAAGCTTGAAGAGAACGATCCGTCTCCACCTTCCCCTCGCGGCGCTCCTCGCCGCCTCCCTGACCGCCACGGCCGCCGACGAGCCGAAACCCGGCTGGCACGGCAGCTTCGGCGCGGGGCTCTCGATGAACTCCGGCAACAGCGACACGAAGAGCTACAACGTCGGCTTCGACCTGAAGCACGACCCGAAGACGAAGAACGTCCTGAAGATGGGCGGCCTCTACCTCCGTAACGAATCGGGCGGGGCGACGACCGCGGACAAGCTCTCGGGGTTCGTGAGGGACGAGTACAGCTTCACCGACCGCTTCTTCGTCTACGGCGAGGTCAGCTACCTCAGCGACGAGGTCGCCCAGCTCGACTCGCTCGTCGCCCCCGCCGCCGGTGCCGGCTACAAGGTCGTCAAGACCGACACCGTGACCCTCGACCTCTCGGCCGGCTTCGGCGGGGCGTTCGAGAAGTACACGGGGCAGGACTCGACGTCGAGCGGCGCCTACCTCGCCGGGGAGGCATTTACCTGGAAGATCTCCCCCGCCGTCTCCCTGACCCAGAAGGCGACCGGCCTCTGGAAGTCGAACGACACGGCCGACGCCTACTACCACTTCGAGGCGGGCCTGACGACGTCGCTCTCGAAGATCCTCGAGCTGAAGCTCGCGTATCTCCTCGACCACAAGACCCGGCCGGCCGTCCCGACCCTCGAGAAGACCGACACCGCGTTCATCGCGGCCATCGTCGCGAAGTTCTGACGCCTTCCCCGGCAGGGGCGTACCACGGGAACGGGGCCGCTTTCGCGGCCCCGTTCGTCTTCCAGGTCAGGGAGTCGTGAAGGTCAGGTCACTTGGCCGGGGCGGCCGGCTTCTTGGCGGGCTGCGCCGGGGCCACCATGCCGCCCGGCGTGGCCGTGACGGAGCCCTCGGCGAGGATCAGCTCGACGCGACGGTTCAGCTTCCGGCCGTCGGCCGTGGCGTTGTCGCCGACGGGGTTCGCCGGGCCGTAGCCGGAGTGCGTGAGGCGCTCGGCGGCCACGCCCTGGACGACGAGGAAGTCCGCGACGGACCGGGCCCGCTCGGCGGAGAGCTTCATGTTGAGCTCTTCCTTGCCCGTGGAGTCGGTGAAGCCCTCGGCACGGACCTGGAGCTTCGGAAAGACCGAGAGGATCGCGGAGAGCTTGGCGAGCGCGAGCTCGGCGTCCTTCTTGATCGTGAACTTGTTCACGTCGAAGAGGATGTCGCCCATGTTCAGGACGAGGCCGCGAGCGGTCTGCTCGACGCCCATGTACTTGCCGAGGGCGTCCTTGAGGCCGGCCTTGAGCTGCTCCTGCTCGGCCTTCATGCGCGCGACCTCGTTCGCCATGCGCGCCTTGTCGGCCTCTGCGGCGCTCGCCCGGGCCTTCGTGGCCTCGAGCTCCTGGCGCTTCTTCTCCTCAGCGGCGCGCACGGCCGCGGCCGCGGCCGCGACGCGCTGGTCGAGGATCTCCTGGACCCTCATCCGCACGGCCGTGCCGGCGTTGTCGAGGGTGCGCCGCGCGTAGTCGACGACCGCCTTGGCAGAGCCGCCGGCCTGCGTCGAGTTCTGCGCCTGCGCGAGCTGGCTCTTGGCGGCCTCCATCTCCTTGGGGGCGACGGTCTCGGCCTTCAGCTCCAGGGCGATGTCGTAGGCCTTGCGGGCCTGCTGAAGCTCGATCGGCTCACCGCCCTTGACCGAGTAGGTCAGGTCGGCGATCGACGGGTTGCCGGGCCGGACGAACTCGGCGATCGGGCTCGTCATATCGAGCGGGAACTCCCAGTTCTTCGCCGACGTCTTCTCGTCGACCTTGCCGGAGGTGAAGAGGACCAGGTCGCTCGGCACGATCCCGCCCGGCAGGACCTCCGCCGTGACGACGACCGCGAAGCTCGCCAGGCCGGTCCGGAACGACGCCTCTCCCGACTTCTTCTCGCGGACGGGGAGCTCGCCGAGGTTCTCGGGCCGGCCGTCGCGGGTGACCGCCCAGACGGCGTAGGACGTGATGTTGCCCGAGAAGAGGACGGCGGGCTCCATCTTCTCCCACGCGATCCGGACGTCGACCTGCCCCTTCTCCATGCGGGCCGTACCGGTGAGGATGGCGGCCTTCGGGGCGATCGCGGTCCGGGTGAACGGAACCGCGATCTTCTTGCCCTCGGGGTAGGTCACCCCGACGAGCTGGAATTCGGCGGCAGGCGCAGCCTGGGCCGCGGTGAAGAGAGCGAGGGCGACTGCCCCCGCAAGGGACATCGAGCGTTTCATCAGATTCCTCCTGAAGTTTGCTGTGGACAACATCGGCTTTCCGATGAAGGACTGTGGACGGCTTTTCATCTTACCTCCTCCCGTCCGGCGGAGGTGGCGCGACCGCACAGGGCGGGCGCGTTGGTCGCCTCGCTCGCGCCCATGCACAAATCG
>CALMDF010000449.1 GCA_937864895.1 uncultured Holophagales bacterium
ACGACGCACGTCTCGGCGAGGCGGAAGACCTCGACCTCGTCCTGCCCGACGCCGACGGTCTCGACGAGGACGTCGTCGAACCCGGCCGCGTCGAGGACGTCGACGGCGTCGGCGGTCGCGCGGGAAAGGCCCCCGAGGTGGCCCCGGGTGGCCATCGAACGGATCATCACGCCCGGGTCCGTGTAGAGGTCCTGCATCCGGATCCGGTCGCCCAGGATCGCCCCGCCCGTGAACGGCGAGGAGGGGTCGACGGCGATGATGCCGACCCGGCGCCCCTCGGCGCGGGCGGCCTTGGCGAGGGCGGCGGTGAGGGTCGACTTGCCCGCGCCGGGAGCGCCCGTCAGGCCGATGACGCGGGCGCGGCCCGTGCGGGGCCAGAGGAGGGAGAGGAGTTCGGGGAATCGCGGGTCCGCGGTCTCGGCCCAGGTGATGGCCCGGGCGATGGCCGGAGGGGTCCCCGCGAGAACGCGCTCGGCGAGCTCGCGAACGGGATTCATGGCCGACGGAGTCTACGGGAGGAGGCCGGTAGAATGCCCGTTCCGTGCCAACCATCCCGTCCGCCCCGCACGCGGCCGACCCTCTCGTCGGCGTCCTGACCGAGATCGCCCGCACGGTGGCGGAGACGCTTTCCCTTCCGGAGGTCTTCGCGCGCGTCGCGGACGCGGCCCGCCGCGTCCTCCCCTTCGACGCCGCGGGCGTCGCCCGGCTCGTCGACGGCCCAGCGCTCCTGTCGTGGGGCACTTCCACGCCCGGGCTCCCCGAAGGCCGGGAGTGGCGCTACGAGAAGAGCGAGATCTCGGACCTCCTGTGGCCGTCGGGGACCACGCGGCGGATCGACGACACGCGCGAGGTTCTCGACCGGAACCGCCGCGCCGACCGCGAGGTCCTCGACGCCGGCACGAGGTCGATCCTCGTCGCCCCGATCGCCCGGGGCTCGCTGCCGCTCGGCAGCGTCTGGTTCTCCTCCCGGACCGCCTCGCGGTTCGGGCCGGAGGAGGAGGAGGCCGCGAGGGCCGTCGCCGACATCCTCTCCGCTGCGCTCGAGCACGAGCGCCTCGCCGAGGAGGAGCGGAGCCGGCTGAGGCGGCACCGCCAGCTTGAAGCCCTCGGGCCCGCCCTCGCCAGCGCCCTCGACGTCAGGGAAGTCTTCGACCAGGTCTCCGCGATCGCCCGGAACGTGATCCCCCACGAAAAGATGACGCTGGGGCTCCTCTCGGACGACCGGACCGAAAACCGACTCTGGGCCGTCGCGGGCGACCGCTCCTGGGCCCCGGAGGCTTACCCGATCCCCGAGTCCGAGCGAGCGCAGATGGACCTCGACCACCAGGTCGTCGTCGACGCCGAGACGGACCTGCCGCCCGACTCCTCCCGCCGGGCGATCCTCCTCGCCGCCGGGCTGAGGGCGAGCCTCAGGGTGCCGATCCGCCTCGAGGGAAAGACGGTCGGAGCGCTCTCCTTCCACGCGAAGGAGGTCGGGCGCTACCACGAGGAGGACGTGGAGCTCGCCTGCCGGGTCGCCGACCAGGTCGCACTCGCCTTCTCGCACCAGCGCCTCGCCGAGGAGGCCAAGCGGACCGAGGACGCGCGGCGCGAGGCGGCACGGCTCGAGGAAAGGGTCAGGGTCCTCTCCGACGAGCTGGAGTCGCGCGACGGATTCGGGCGGATCGTCGGGGCGTCGCCCTCGTGGCGGGCCGTCCTCGTCCAGGCGTCCAAGGTCGCGCCGACCGAGACGACCGTCCTCCTGACCGGCGAGTCGGGAACGGGAAAGGAGGTCGTCGCGCGCGCCCTCCACCGCGCGTCCGCGCGAAGCGCCGGTCCGTTCGTCGCCCTGAACTGCGCCGCGCTCCCCGAGCAGCTCCTCGAGTCCGAGCTCTTCGGCTACGAGAAGGGGGCCTTCACGGGCGCCTACGCCTCGCGCGCGGGCCGGCTCGAGCAGGCCGCGGCCGGGACCCTCTTCCTCGACGAGGTGGGCGAGACGAGCCCGCTCGTCCAGGCCAAGCTCCTCAGGGTCCTTCAGGAGAGGGAGTTCCAGCGCCTCGGCGGGACGCGGGTCCTTAAGGCCGAGGTCCGCGTCGTGGCCGCCACGAACCGGGACCTTCACGCCGCGATCGCGCGGGGCGGCTTCCGGGAGGACCTCTTCTACCGGCTCTCGGTCTTCGAGATCCACCTCCCTCCCCTCCGCGAGCGGCCCGAGGACGTCCTCCTCCTCACCGAGCGCTTTCTCGAGGACCTCTCCCGCAACGTCGGCCGCCCGGCGCCCGGCGTCTCGCGCGAGGCGCGCGAGCTCCTCCTCTCGCACTCCTGGCCGGGGAACGTCCGGGAGCTGCGTAACGCCCTCGAGCGCGCGGTGATCCTCTCCGAGGGGGGCCTCATCCAGGCCGAGCACCTCCCCATCTCGCTCGCCGGGGGCGGGACGTCCCGCGTCGCCTCCGCGGCGGCCGTCGAGCTTCCCCCCGGAGGGCTCGACCTCGACGCGCTCGAGAAGACGCTCGTCACCCAGGCGCTCGAGAGGACGAAGAACAACCGGAGCCGGGCGGCGAAGCTCCTCGGCCTCACCCGGGCCCAGCTCTACACCCGCCTCGAGCGTTACGGCCTGGAGTGAGCGTTCCCGCGCGCAGCCCCCTCGCGCGTCTCTGGCCTCTCGACCCGGCCGTCTCCTTCCTCAACCACGGCTCGTTCGGGGCCTGCCCCCACAGGGTCCTCGCCAGGCAGGCGGCTCTCCGGGACGAGCTCGAGCGGGAGCCGGTGGACTTCCTGTGGCGGCGTCTCCCGGCTCGCCTCGCCGAAGCGCGGGACGCCCTCGGCGCCTTCCTCGGCGCGAGCCCGGACGACCTCGCGTTCGTCCCGAACGCGACGACCGGCGTGAATGCCGTCCTGAAGTCGCTCGACCTCGGTCGGGGCGACGAGCTCCTGACGACCTCCCACGTCTACCCCGCCTGCCGCCGGGCGATGGAGTTCGTGGCGGCGCGGCGCGGCGCGCGGGTCGTCGTCGCCGACGTCCCCTTCCCCCTCCACGGGGAGGACGACGTCGTCGGCCCCGTCCTCGCCGCCGTGACGCCGCGGACCCGCCTCGCGGTCCTCGACCACGTCACGAGCCCGACGGCCCTCGTCTTCCCGGTCGAACGGCTCGTCGCCCTCCTCGAGGAGCGAGGAGTCGGGACGCTCGTCGACGGCGCGCACGCCCCCGGGATGGTGCCGCTCGACCTCGACCGTCTCGGCGCGGCGTACTACACTGGAAACGCCCACAAGTGGCTCTGCGCGCCGAAGGGCTCGGCCTTCCTCCACGTGCGGCGCGACCGGCAGGCGGAAGTCCACCCGGCGGTGACGAGTCACGGCACCGCGCCGGAGCCGGGCCCGGCGCGCTTCCGCGCCGAGTTCGACTGGACCGGCACCGCCGACCCGACGCCGTGGCTCGCGATTCCGGAGGCGATCGCGTTCCTCGGATCGCTTCTCCCGGGGGGCTGGCCCGAGGTCATGGTGACGAACCGCGGCCTCGCGCTGGAGGCGCGGGAGATCCTCCTCGAGGCCTTCGGCGCCGCTCCCGCGGCCCCCGAGTCGATGATCGGCTCGATCGCGTCCGTCCCGCTCCCGGCCGCCGCCCCCGGCTCCCCCGCCGAACGGCTCTCCCACGAAGGGCTCACGAACTGGCTCCGCGACCGGGGCGTCGAGGCGTGGCTCTACCCCTGGCCCTCGACCGGGGGACGGCTGGTCCGCGTCTCCGCCCAGCTCTACAACTCCCGGGAGGAGTACGCGCGTCTCGCCCGGCTCCTTGGCGAAGCGCTCGGCTGAGCCCGCGAACCCGGAAGCCGTCAGCCCGCGAGGAGAACGGCGGAGCCCGCCAGGAGGGCGGCGAGGACGGCCCGGAGGAGCCGGCCGAGGGCGGGGCCCGCGAGGGGCCCGGCGGCGAGGGCGGGGCGGGCGGCAGCGCTCATCGGCCCGTAGTGACCCGGGAGGCGCGCGTCCCACGGCCCTCGTCCCGCGGCGACGCCGGTGTCATGATTTCGCGCATGCCCGAGAGCCTCCGTTGCCCCTGGGCGGGTTCCGACCCTCTCTACGTCGCCTACCACGACGGGGAGTGGGGAGTCCCCTCCCGCGACGACCGCCACCTCTTCGAGATGCTCGTCCTCGAGGGCGCCCAGGCCGGCCTCTCCTGGATCACGATCCTGCGCAAGCGCGAGAACTACCGGAAGGCCTTCGCCGGCTTCGACCCCGCGAAGGTCGCGCGCTTCGGACCGAGGGACGTGGAGCGCCTTCTCGCCGACGCCGGCATCGTTCGGAACCGCCTCAAGATCGAATCCGCGATCGACAGCGCGAAGGCGTTCCTCGCGCTGCAGAAGGAGGCCGGGAGCTTTTCCTCGTGGCTCTGGGCGCACGTCGACGGGAAACCGGTCCAGGGGGCCTTCGAGGAGATGCGGGAGGTGCCGGCGAAGACGCCTCTCGCCGAGGCGATCTCGAGGGATCTCCGGAAGCGCGGGTTCCGTTTCGTCGGCCCGACGATCGTCTACGCCTACCTGCAGGCCGTGGGCGTCGTGAACGACCACCTCGTGAGCTGTCCTCGCCACCGCGAGGTGCGTTGAGCTCCGGGAGGGGATCGCAGATGCCGGAAGGGCTCCCGACCCCGCCGCCCCGCGTTCCGCCCGCCCTGCCGCCCGTTCTCCCGCCCCTTCCCCGGCCCCCGGCTCCGCCCGGGCCTCACCCTTCGTCGGCCCTCCCGGCCTCGCCGGGGAGGCGATTCCTCGTCGGGCTCGGGGTCTCGGCGGGCTTCGCGGTATTCGGCATCGTCCCGCTCGTCGGCATGCCCGGCCTCGTCCCCCTCGGCATCGCCGACGCCATCATCGAGCTCGTGAAGGGGTCGAGTCCCCTGACCCGGATGCGGGAAAGCAGCTGGGGTGCGGCGCTCGTCGTGGCGCTTCTGTGGCCCGTCCCGATCGCCCCGGCCGTCGCCCTCCTCACCGGGCTGCGGCCCGCCCTCCGGGCCGTCTACGTCTGGCTCCTCGCCTTCGGGGTCGCGGCTCTCTGGGCCCTCGGCGTGGCGTTCGCCGTCCTCCTGGCGTCCTGACGGAGAGCGGCCCCCCTTCCGCCCGGCCGCGCCCGGGCCCGCCCGGGCGGGAATCCGGCCGGCGGGCTCAGGTGCTCGTCCCCGTCGGGCCGTATTCGAGGAGGCCCGTGTGGAGGATGAGAAGCCACCGCTCCCCGACCTTCGTGTAGCCCTTGCACGCGCGCCCCTTCCAGGCGAACGGCTCTCCCGTCGCGCGGTGCCGCCAGAGCGTGTCGACGTCGACGACCGCGAAGCCGCCGTCCCCCTCTTCGGAAACGGCGATCCGGACGGTCGTCCGGCGGTTGTGGACGAGCGCGTAGTCGCGGAAGAGCTCCTCCCAGCCTCTCTTCCACCGTTCCCTGTCGAAGCGGCCCTGCGGGAAGACCCAGAGGGCCGGGTCGTGAGCCGCCGCGTGGGGCGGCCAGGGCCAGACCATGTCGGGGTGGAAGAGGGAGACGAGCGCCTCCGCGTCCTGGCGGTTCCAGGCTTCCGTCTCGCGGTCGACGAGAGCGCGGATGGCGTCTTCGGCGGAAGGGCTGGGCATGACGGAATTGTGCCGCCACGGAAGCCCGGCCGGGAACGGGAACGGCGGGGTCGGGGAAGAGGCGGAAGGGAAGAGGTGGGGTCAGGCGTGCAATCGTGTATTGTTTTCAACAATACACGATTGCACGCCTGACCCCATTCAGGGGACGATCTCGTCGAGGGGCTCGGTCGGAAGGCCCGCGGCGAGCCAGGCGTCGAAGCCCCCTTCGAGGGGCCTCACGTTGCGGTAGCCGCGGTCGAGGAGGAGGCGTGCCACACGGGCCGCCGAGGCTTCGCTCCGTCACGTGCAGTAGAGCGCGACGTCCTTCCCGACCGGTATGTCCCGCAGCTTCGCGTCGAGCTCGCCGAGGTCGGCGACTAGGACTCCGGGGTCCTTTCGCGGGTCGTCGCGGCGCGAGAGGCGGTGCCTCACGTCCACGACGACGAGGGAGTCGTCGGCCGCGAGGAGGCGCTCGGCGAGTGTCTGGGGCGTCAGGCGGGCCATCCGGAGCGACACGAGCGTCCGTTGCCGGCGCCAGAGCCGGAAGGAGAGGTACGCGGCGAGCGCCGCCGCCAGGATCCCGAGCGCGCCCGCGCCGAACCTCCTGAGGAGGTCGAGGAGGACGTCGACCTGCTCGTGGAAGACGATCCCGAGGCCGATGCCGGTCCCGGCCCAGGCGAGCGTCCCCGCCGCGTCGTAGGCGAGGAACCGGAGAAACGGCGCCTTCAGGGCGCCCGCCACGGGAACGGAGACGGCCGAGAGCCCGGGGAAGAACTTTGCGAAGAGGAGGGTGCGAAGGCCGAACCGGTCGTAGGCCGACGAGGTCTTCCTCACGCACGTGTCGGCCGAGAGGGAGAGGCCGCACAGGAAGCGCAGGACGTGCCAGCCGTACTTCCGGCCGAGGAGGAACCAGAGCGTGTCGGCGAGGAGGGCCGCCCCGAGAACGGCGAGGAGGAGCCCGGGACCGTCGAGGCGCCCCTCGGCGACGAGGGCACCGGCGACGACGAAGAGCGGCATCGCGGGGATCGGGAAGCCGATCTGCTCGAGGAAGACGTTCCCCGCCACGAGGAGGACGCCGTAGCGGACGAGCTGCTGCGTGAGACCGTTCACTTCATCCCTCGCGGCGGCGGGACGGCCGGGGCAAGCCCCCCGGCCGCCCGCCGGCGTGGCTGGGGCTGACTAGGACGCGAAGGCTTCCTTCAGCGCCTCGCGGTGCGCCGCGAGGGTCTTCTCGAGGTCCTTGTCCGTGTGCGCCGTCGAGACGAACATCGCCTCGAAGGCCGCCGGGGCGATGAAGACGCCGCGCTTGAGGAGCCCGTGGAACCAGCGGTTGAACGCCGCGCCGTCGCTCTTCTTCACGTCGTCGAAGTCGGCGATCGGGCCCGGGTTGAAGAAGAGCGTGAGGATGGAGCCGATCCGGTTCAGCGTGAGGCGCCCCTCGAAGCCGAGGTCCTTCGCGACCTTTC
>CALMDF010000450.1 GCA_937864895.1 uncultured Holophagales bacterium
AAATCTCCCCGCACGAAGTAGGGGCGGTAGTCACCGTAGAGGTCGCGGAGCTCGCCCCGGGCTTCCGACTCGTCCGCGTCCTCGTCGGTCGCCGGACGCAGGCCGGCGGCGAGCGCGCCTGACACGGCCTCGTCCTCGAGCGGGGTGCGGCCGGATTCGGAGATTCGCCTCGGGGATTCGGCGGCCCCCGGGGCGGGAGCCGGGCCCGTGCGCCCGACGAGGACGAGGCCGAGGCCGAAGGCGGCGAAGGCGGCCACGACGAGCCGCCCGAGAATCCGCGAGCCGCTCACGAGCCGGGCTCCGTCCTCTTCCCGGGAATCGGCAGGCCCAGCTTCCGGAGCACCTCCTGGAGGTCCTCCCACGCCTCCTTCTTCCTCTCGGGCTGGCGGAGGAGGAAGGACGGGTGGTAGGTCGGCATGACCGGGATTCCCTGCCGGACGCCCCAGCGGCCGCGCAGGCGCGTGATTGGCTCCTCGGTCTCGAGCAGGAACTGGGCGGCGAACTTGCCGAGCCCGACGAGGACGGCCGGCTTCACGAAGTCGATCTGTGCGTCGAGGTACGGCCGGCAGCTCGCGATCTCGTCGGGCTCGGGATTGCGGTTTCCCGGGGGCCGGCACTTCAGGACGTTCGCGATGTAGACGTCCTGCCTCGAGAGGCCCATTCCGGCCTCGATCATCTTCGTCAGGAGCTGACCGGCACGGCCGACGAACGGGACCCCCGAGGCGTCCTCGTCGGCGCCCGGGGCCTCCCCAACGAACATCAGGCGGCGGCGCCCCGTGCCGTCGGCGAAGACGGTCCGGGTTCGCGTCCGGCAGAGGCCGCAAAGCTGGCACCCGGCGACGGCGGCCTCCACGGCCGCGAGGTCCTCGAACCGCGCGGCGGGCACGCGCTCGGGCGCCGTCCCGGGTCGTCTTGCCCGGGCCGGGCTCGCCGTCGGGACGACGGGCCCGGCCGCCAGCGGTCCGCTCGCGGCGGCGGCGGGGAGATGGATTTCCCGGACGCCCAGGTCGCGAAAGTAGCCGAGGGCGGCGGTCAGGGGGTCGTCGCGGCGTGGGCGGCGGCTGCGGGAGGGCATCTTTCGTCCAGGAGCGCGGCGAGGCGCTCGAGAATTCGGGCGGCGACGACGGCCTTGGCCGCCCTCGGGACGGGTACCGGGTCCGACTCGCCGGCGGCGAGGAGGAGGACTTCGTTCTCCTCGCTGTCGAAGCCGATCCCGGAGCGGGAGACGTCATTGGCGACGAGGAGGTCCGCCCCCTTGTCGAGGAGCTTCCTGCGGGCATTCCCGGCGAGGTCGTCCGTCTCGGCCGCGAAGGCGACGACGACCTGGCGGGACGTCCTGACCTGCCTCACCGCGGCGAGGATGTCGGGAGCGAGGGCGAGACGGATCTCGGGAACCCCCCCGGCTCGCTTGAGCGTTCGCGGGGTGAACGTCTCCG
Source organism: uncultured Holophagales bacterium (assembly GCA_937864895.1). Taxonomy (GTDB): domain Bacteria; phylum Acidobacteriota; class Thermoanaerobaculia; order UBA5066; family UBA5066; genus UBA5066. The sequence continues at coordinate 1,437 of CALMDF010000450.1, forward strand.
CCGGGAAATCGGCCGGGGCCGCGGCCATGACGCGGGCGTCGGAGGACGGAAGCTCGGCGAGGACGGCTTCCAGCATTTCCGCCGTCCTGTCGACCTTCACGAGCCGCACGTTCGGCGGCGGGTCTATGGCGACGGGGCCGCTCACGAGGACGACCTCCGCCCCCCTCTTTTCGGCTTCGCGCGCGAGCGCGTAGCCCATCCGGCCGGAGCTCCGGTTCGTCAGGAAACGGACGGGGTCGATCGGCTCGCGGGTCGGACCGGCGGTCACGACGACGCGCCGGCCCGCAAGGCTCCTCGAGACGCGGGCGGCGCCGAGGACGGCCTCGGCGACGCGGGCGGGAGACGCCATGCGGCCGGGCCCGACGTCTCCGCACGCGAGGTCGCCCGAATCGGGCTCGACGACGACGGCGCCGCGCCCGCGGAGGATCCTCAGGTTCTCCTGCGTCGCCGGGTGCGCCCACATCCACGTGTTCATGGCGGGCGCGACGACGATTGCGCGGCGGTGCGCGAGGGCGTAGGTGGAGAGGGCCTCGTCGCCGATCCCGCGTGCCATCTTGGCGAGGACGTCGGCCGTGGCCGGTGCTACCGCGAGGACCTCGCCCCAGCGCGCCAGCTCGATGTGGTCGACGGCGCCGGAGGCAGGATCCCAGAGGTCGGCCACGACAGGCGACTTCGACAGGACCGAGAGGGTCAGCGGCGTGATGAAACGCTGGGCGGCGGGCGTCATGAGCACCCGCACAGCCGCCCCCTTCTCGATGAGGAGGCGGACCAGCTCGGCGGCCTTGTAGGCCGCGATGCCGCCGCTGACGCCGAGGAGGACGCGCGGGGCCCTTGAAGCGCCGCCGCTCACGCCGGGACGCTAGGGCGTGATGAGCGGGAGCGGGTCGATCGCCTGGATCGGCTCGCCCTCGACCTCGCCTTCGATCTCGACGTGCCGCTGCCCGAGCTGCCACTTCACGAGGCCGCCCGCGACCTCGTCGAGCGCGATGCGCGAGTACTTCGTGTGCTTCGTGTCGAGCTTCGGCCTCGCCCCGAGCATGAGCTGCTCGGCTCGCCGGGAGGCGATGTGGACGAGCCGGAACTTCGACTCGATCTTCGGGCTGGTCGGGGTCGTCTCGGGGGATTCGGTCATCGTGCTCGCTCCGGGCTTCTCGTTCGGTCTCGATTCAGTCGTTCGCGGTTCCGCCCCGCCCTACGCGGGAAAAGTCCTCAGGATGGCCTCGAGCCGTTCCTGCCGCCTTCGGCGGCTCGACCGGCGGGCCACGACGATGGACCGCAGTTCGTCCACGGCCGCATCGAGGACGTCGTTGATTATCGCATAGTCGTACTCGCCGAACTCCCCCATCTCCCGGGCCGCCGCTTCGAGGCGCCGGACGATCGACTCGGGCGTGTTGTGCCCCCGGGCCCTCAGGCGCGTCTCGAGCATCTCCCGGGACGGGGGGAAGACGAAGACCTTGACGACGTCGGGCATTCGGGAACGGACCTGCCGTGCCCCCTGGACGTCGATGTCGAGGAGGACGTCGATCCCCGCCGCGAGGCGGGGCTCCACCTCGCCCCGCGACGTTCCGTACCGGTGCCCGTCGTAGATGGCGTGCTCGAGGAAGCCGTCCCGGGCGACGAGCGACTCGAACTCTTCGCCCGAGACGAAGTAGTACTCGCGGCCGTGGACCTCGCCGGGCCGCGGCGCGCGCGTCGTGTGGGAGACGGAGAAGTGGATGGACCCGGTGAAGGCCGGGTCGGCCAGGATCCGGCGGATGAGGGTCGTCTTCCCGGCACCGGACGGGGACGAGACGATGAAGAGGTCTCCAGCGGGTCTCACGGTCACTCCACGTTCTGGATCTGTTCCTTGAGCGCCTCGACGTCCGACTTCAGGTCGAGGAGCACGCGGGTCAGGGGGAGCTCGCGGGCCTTCTGCCCGCTCGTGTTGGCCTCGCGGTGGAGCTCCTGGGAGAGGACGTCGAGCCGCTTGCCGGCCGCCGCCGTCCCTTCCATGAGGCGCCGCGCCTCGACGAGGTGGGCGCGAAAACGGTCGATCTCCTCCGTGATGTCGGCCCGGTCGGCGAGGAGGGCGATCTCCTGGGCGAGGCGCGCCTCGTCGACGGGAACCCCTGAGGCGAGCCTGGCGACGCGTTCGCGGAGCTGGGCCAGGAGCCTTTCGCCGAGACCTTCCCGCGCCTCGGCCACGCGGGCGATCCCCGACTCGAGCCGTTCGAGGACCGTCTCGAGGGCCGCCTTCAGGGCGGCCCCCTCCCTGCGACGGGAGGCGTCGAAGTCCGCGAGCGCCTCGCGCGCCGCTTCGACGATCGCCGCGGCGAGCGATTCGCCGGCCTCGTCCTCCCCGACCCGGACGACACCCGGCAGAGAGAGGAGGTCTCGCGCCGACAGCTCAGCGGGGAGCCCGTTCGCCTCGGCCGCGCGCCGCCAGTCCTCCGCGTAGCGCGCGGCCGTCGCGCCGTCCAGGGACACGGCCCCGCCGACCGGCCGCGAGACGCGGACGGAGAGGTCGACGTGCCCGCGCGCGACGGCCCCCGAGACGAGCTTGCGCAGCGGCGCCTCCAGTGCGCCGAGGTCGTCGCGCATCTTGAGGGAGAGGTCGAGGAATCGGTGGTTGACGCCGCGGACGGTGATCGAGACCTGCGTCCCGTCGGGCAGGGCCGCCTGGGCGCGCCCGAATCCGGTCATCGACTTCATGGCTGCTTCTCCTCCTCGAAGGCGGCCAGGTCGTGCAGCCTCCGGTAGACGCCGCCGAGGGCGAGGAGCTCGGCGTGCCGGCCCCGTTCCACGATGCGGCCACGGTCCAGGACGACGATCTGGTCGGCCCGCCGCACGGTCGAAAGTCGGTGGGCGATGACGAGGGTCGTCCGCCCGGCCATCAGCCGCTCGAGCGCGTCCTGCACGGCGCGCTCGCTCTCGGTGTCGAGGGCCGAGGTGGCCTCGTCGAGGATCAGGATCGGCGGGTCCTTCAGGAGGGCGCGGGCGATGGCGAGGCGCTGGCGCTGCCCGCCCGACAGCCGTCCTCCGGCCTCGCCGACCCTGGTGTCGAGCCCCTTCGGGAGGGTGTCGACGAACTCTTCCGCGTTCGCGGCCGCGAGGGCCGCCCGGATCCGCTCCTCCGGGACGTCCTCGCGCCCGTACGCGACGTTCCGCCGGACCGTGTCGTCGAAGAGAACGACCTCCTGGGTCACGAGGGCCATCGCCCCGCGGAGGGAGGCGAGCGTGATCTCGCGGACGTCGACTCCGTCGATGGCGATACGTCCCGCGGTCACGTCCATGAAGCGCGGGAGGAGGTTCGCGAGGGTCGTCTTTCCGGCCCCCGAGGGGCCGACGAGCGCCGTCACCGACCCGCGCGGGACGACGAGGTCCACGTTCGCGAGGACGTCTGGACCGTTCGGATACGCGAACGACACCCCTTCGAAACGGACCTCCCTCTCGAAGGGCGCGATCGGAACGGCGCCCGGCCGGTCGACGACGAGTACGGGCGCGTCGAGGACCTCGAAGAGGCGCCGGGCGGAGGCGAGCGCCTGCTGGAGCGCGAGGTTGATCCGGGTCGCGCGCTTGAACGGCTGGTACATCATGACCAGCCCGACGCCGAACGAGATGAACGCGCCGAGCGTCATCGTCCCGCCTTCGATCTTCTTCCCGGCGTACCCGAGAAGGACGAGGAAGGCCAGGACCGACGCCGTCTCGACGAGCGGAGAGGAGAGGGCCATCACGCCCGCGCCCTTCCTGAGGAGGCGGAACGTCCTGTCGTTCACCTCGCCGAACCGGCCCGCCTCGTACCGCTCGGCGCCGTAGGCCTGGACGACCCGGTGGCCACGGAGCGTCTCCGACAGGACGCCCGTCAGGTCTCCCATCCTCTCGCGCCCGGCCTTGGAGATCCTTCGGAGGCGGTTCGCGATCAGGACGACCGGGACGACGATCGCCGGGGCGACGACGAGGGCGATGAGCGTGAGCTCCGGCGAGCGCGAGACGACGAGGACCGAGAGGCCGGCGAGCGTCGCGACGGACTGGACGAGGTCCGCGAGGTCCGTTCCGAAGGGGCTCTGGATCCTGTCGACGTCGCCCGTCTCGCGCGAGATCAGGTCGCCGGAGGGGTTCTTCGCGTGGAAGTCGCCCGACTGCCCGAGGAGCCGCTCGTAGACGAGCCGTCTCACGTCGCGCACGAACGCGAGACCGACGGCGTTGAAGCGGTATTCCGCGGCGAAGGCGCAGAGGTTCTTCAGGAGGAACGCCGCGAGGAGGATGAGAGGCAGGGCCACGGCACGGTTCTTCTCGGTCACCCCGGCCGCGGCCTGGAGCCTGAGGAGCCCGTCGTCGAGCCACTGGATGACGGCCGTCTTCCGGACCGCCTCGGTCGCGCCGAGCGCCTTGCCGATGCCGCGCGCCGCGGGGTCGGACGCGAGCTCGCGCCTGACCGTCTCGGTCTGGCCCGGACTCAGGACCTGGTCGAAGAGCGGGCCGAAGAGGTAGGCGACGACGGTCGTGAAGAGGGCGACTCCCACCATCGCGAGGACGGCCGCGAGCGCGGACTTCGCGTGGGGCCGGAAGAGGCGCGCGAGGCGGGCGAAGTCCCTCACCGGGCGCCTCCTCGGAGCAGAGCGAGGATCGCGTCCGCCGTGCGGTCCGGAGCGCCGGGCGCGCCCAGCTCCTCGCGGCCGAGGGCGAGCCGGCGGCGAGCCTCGGCCGCGCGCGCCGGGTCGTCGAGGAAGCGCTCGACCTCTTCCGCGACCCTCTCGGGGGTCGCCGCTCCCTGGATGAGCTCGGGAACGGTCTGCGAGCCGTCCCCGGGGTCCGAGAGGATGTTCGCCATCGCCACGTTGGGGACCTTCACGAGGAGCTTTCCGAGGAGGTAGCTGAGGGTGGCGACCCGGTAGACGACGACCATGGGGATCTCCGCGAGGAGCCCTTCGACGGTAGCCGTCCCCGACGCCACGACGAGGACGTCCGAGGCGGCGAGGAGCGCGAGGTGGGGCCCGGAGACGATGGTCCAGCGGGAGAGGGCGTCACCGGCGATTTCTGCCACCAGCTCCTCGGGAACGGACTCGGCCTTCACGAGGACGACGTCGATATCGCTCCGCCGCGAGGACAGGATCGCCGTCGCGTCCCTGAGAAGTGGAAGGAGCTTGCGGATCTCGCCCGGGCGGGAGCCGGGCATCAGGACGAGGCGCCTCCGCCCCTCCTGCGGCCGAGCCACGGGGACCGCGAGCTCCCTTGCCGCCTCGTCGACGAGGGGGTGTCCCACCCACGTCACGTGCGAGCCGAGACCCCTCGCGTCGTACCAGCGCTTCTCGAAGCGGAAGAGGGTCAGGATGCCGCGCCCGAGGCGGGAAAGGGTCTTCGCCCTCCCGCTCCGCCACGCCCAGACCTGGGGCGACACGTAGAAGACGACGGGGACGCCCGCCCTGGCGAGACGGCGCGCGAGCGGAAGGTGGAAATCGGGAGAGTCGATGAGGACGGCGGCGTCGACCCTCTCCCCGGTTGCGGCGTTCGCCAGGGCGCGAATGAGGCGGCGCGCGAGCCGGATCTTCGAGAACGCTTCGACGACGCCGATGATCGCGAGCTCCTTCTGGTG
>CALMDF010000451.1 GCA_937864895.1 uncultured Holophagales bacterium
GAAGGGGATCTCGGGCCTCGTCCACTTCCTGGGGAACACCCCGGCGGTCCAGGAGGTGATGCCGGCGGCGGACCTCTACGTCCTGACCACCGACATGGAGTCCTTCGGCCTCTCCGCCCTCGAAGCGCAGGCGTGCGGCGTCCCCGTCCTCGGCTACGTCGCGGGAGGGCTCCCGGAGGTGGTCGAACCGGGGCGGACCGGCTTCCTCCGGGAGGTCGGCGACGTCGACGGGCTCGCCCGGGACGGGGTCGGGCTCCTGAAGGACGACGTGGCGTGGGGCGAGACGTCGCGCGCCGCCCGGGCCCGTGCCGTCGGGCACTTCCGTGCCGACGCCATCGTCGGGCGCTACCTCGCCATCTACGAGCGCGTCCTCGCCGCCGCGGATGCGCTCGTCGCGGGGGGGTGATGGCGGGAGGGCGCAAAGCCCGCCCGAAAGCCGGCCCGAAGAACGGCGGCCAGCTCGCCGCGCGTGGCGCCGAGACGGGAGAGCTTCCGGTACTCGCCGGAGAGGGTCGTCCCGAAGAGGCCGGGGTCGTCCGTCGCGAGCGTGACGGTCACGCCGGAGCGGAGGAGGTCCAGGACGGGGTGGGTCGCGAGCGGCCAGGTCCCGGTGGCCTCGTTCGAGGTGAGGCAGACGTCGAGCGCGACGCCCGCCCGGGCGAGAGTCCGGACGAGGCCCCGGTCGGCGGCGGCGGCGACGCCGTGGGCGATCCGCCGCGGCTTCAGCCAGCGGAGGGCCTCGGCGACGGAGCCGGGGCCGCCCGCCTCGCCGGCGTGGACCACCGGGGCGAGGCCGAGCTGCGCGAGGCGGCGGTAGACGGAGGCGAAATCCCGCGCGGGAAGCGACAGCTCGTCGCCACCGAGACCGAAGCCGACGGCCCGCGGCCAGGGGTGGCGGGCGTGGAGGTCGAGGACCCGGTGCGCCGCGTCGGGGCCGAAGTGCCGGACGGCGTCCAGGAGGACGCGGATGCGTCCCGCCCCGCCTCGCTCGTGGGCCGCGAAGGCCGACTCGACGGCGTCGCGGACGGCCCCCCATTCCAGCCCGAGCCGCTCGACGATGGCCGGGGAGACGTAGACCTCGGCGTAGACGATCCGCTCCGAGCGGAGCCGGGCCGTCAGGTCGCGGGCGAGGAGGCCGAAGTCGGCGGGCTCGCGCAGGAGGCGGCAGACGTCTCGGTAGAGGGAGAGGAACCCGGCGAGACCCTCGAAGCGGCGCCGGGCCCGGACCGAGGCGACGTCCGGAAAGAGGGGAGAGCCGGCCCGCCGGGCGAGGCGGACGAGGGTCGCCGGCCGGACGGCCCCTTCGAGGTGGAGGTGGAGCTCGGCCTTCGGCCGGAGGCGGACGGCACGGAGGAGGTCTTCGGCAGCCACGGGGGGGGATCCTACGGGACGTGGCGTCCTTCCGCCCGGGCCTGCGTCCCCCCGGACCGCCTCTGGCTCCGCGCGGCCGCATTCGGCCTCGACCTGATCTGCCTCGCCGGAGGGCCGCTCCTCGTCGCGACCGTCGTCGTCTTCCTCGTCGTCGTCGTCGCCGCCGAGCCCCCCGCGGGCCTCCCCTGGGTCTTCCGGGCCGCCCAGCTCGTCTTCCTCGCCCTTTTCCTCCTCAGGGACGCGCTCGGAACGAGCCCCGGGAAGACCCTCCTCGGGCTCTCGGTCCAGCGGCTGGACGGAGGGCGGGTGAGGCCGTTCGACTCGGTCCTCCGGAACCTCCCCCTCCTCGTCCCGGGGCTCAACCTCCTGGAGGCCGCCGCCGTGGTCCGCCGGCCCGACTCCCGGCGACTCGGGGACCGTCTCGCCGGGACGACCGTCGGCGAATCGTGAGGGAGGCGAAACTTTCCCCTCCTCGCGTTCGTTTCTGCTGGTGGAGGTTCCCCATGGCCGGCTCCCAGCGCTTTCCCCGCCTCTTCTCCCCCCTCGCCGCGGTCTCCATCCTCGCGGTGGCCCTCGCCGGGATGGCGCGGGCCTCCGAGCCTCTCGAGGAGAAGTTCGAAAAGACCTACGACGGCACCGGAATCGAGCAGCTGCGTCTCCAGAACGTGAACGGCCCGGTCCGGGTCGGGACGTGGGACCGGGAGCACATCCGGGTCTCGGCCGTGAAGAAGGCGAAGGGACCCCGGGCGGAGGAGGTCCTGGCCGAGACGACGATCCGGGTCACGAAGCAGGGTTCGACCCTCGACATCGAGACGGTGATGCCCAGGCCGACCCGGACCTGGGGGCTCTTCACCTGGGGGAACCGCGAAGGGGCCTCGGTCTCCTACGAGCTCACCCTTCCCGCCGGCCTCGCCGCGGAGATCGAGACGGTCAACGGGAAGGTCTCGGCGGAGCGGCGGCGGGGCCCGCTCACGCTCAACACGGTCAACGGGTCCGTCCGGGTGGAGGGCCACGCCGCGGCGCTCAACGTGAACACGGTGAACGGCTCGGTCGAGGTCGCCTGGGACGGTCCGCTCGATTCCGCCGACCTCGAGACCGTGAACGGCTCGGTGACCGTCTCCTGCGCCCGCGAATCGTCCTTTCGCTACGACCTGCAGACGGTGAACGGGAAGATCCGGTCCGACTTCCCCGACGTCCAGGTCGAAGGAAAGTGGGGCCCGAAGGAGGCCCGGGGCACCGTTGCGGAAGGCAAGGGCCGCCTCACCGTCGAGACCGTCAACGGCGAGGTCCGGATCCTGGCGTCCGATCAGCCCGCGGGGCGCTGACGAGCCGCGACCCCGGTACACTCCGGCTCGCACCGAAAGGAGACTGCGATGCCGGAAGAGATCGGGGCGCCCGCGCCGCCGCCGCCCCCCCCACCCCCCCCGCCCCCCGCGGCCGGGCCGGCGAGCTCGAACCGCTCCGTGATGCTCGTCCTGTCTTACCTCGGGATCCTGGCCCTGATCCCGCTCCTCACGGAGAAGGACGACAGGGAGGTGCAGTGGCACGCCAGGCACGGCCTCGTGCTGCTCGTGGCCTACCTCGTCCTGACGGTCGGGGTCTTCATCGCGAGCCTGGGCATCGGGTTCTTCGGACTGCTCCAGATCCCCCTCTGGATCGGCTACCTCGTCGTGATCATCCTCGGCATCACGAACGCCTTGAACGGGAAGAGGTTCGTGATCCCCGGCGTCTCGGACTTCGCCGACAAGATCTGAACCACGCGACCCTCGGAAGCCCCCCGGAAAGATCGAAGGCCCGCCGTGAGGCGGGCCTTCGCATTCCTGAAAAGTGGTGCCCTGGGCCAGACTCGAACTGGCACGGATTGCTCCACACGCCCCTCAAACGTGCGCGTCTACCAATTCCGCCACCAGGGCACATCCGGGGAGGGAGATGATACCGATCCGCGCGGGGGAATCAAGCCCGGAGGCGGATCGAAGCGCGATTACTTCTGGGCCGGAGCGGCCGGAGCCGGGGCGCTCGTGGCGGGGGCGGCCTCCCCCGGCTCGGGAGCGACGGGGACCGCGTTCGCCGGGGCCGGAGCGGCCGGCACGGCCGGGGCGCTCGTGGCCGGGGCCTGGCTGCCGAGCTGCTTGATGACCGACGACTTCGGCTGCGCCTGCAGGAGCGAGATCGCCACCGCCAGGACGGAGAAAGCGACGAAGGACCACGTCGTCACCTTCTCGAGGACGGTCGTGGCTCCGCGCGCGCCGAAGGTCGTCTGCGAGGACGAGGCGCCGAAGGCGCTCGCCACGTCGGCGCCCTTCCCCTGCTGGAGGAGGACCACCAGGATGAGGAAGACGCAGACGATGACGTAGATCGGGACGAGGACGTAAATCATGCTCGAGTCTCCGGCCCGCCGCCCGAAGGCGAAACGGGCCGGTGAGGATACCGCACCGGCCCGCAAAGGCCAAAACGGGGTCGTCCCCGGGGGTCAGGACCCGGCGGCGACGGCGAGGGCGGCGAAGTCGGCCGGAACGAGGGACGCCCCCCCCACGAGCCCGCCGTCGATCTCTTCCCGCGAGAACAGCTCCTTCGCGTTGGCCGGGGTCACGGAGCCCCCGTAGAGGATCCGGACCCCCCCGGCCGCCGCCGCGCCGAAGCGCCCGGCGAGCCGGGCCCGGAGGAATGCGTGGGCGTCCGCCGCCATGTCGGGGGTGGCGGCCCGTCCCGTCCCGATCGCCCAGACGGGCTCGTACGCGAGGACGAAGCCGGGGGGGAGGCTCTCGCCGAAGAGGTCGAGGGCGGCCATCTGCGCGGCGAGGACCGCTTCGGTCCGCCCGCCGTCGCGCTCCTCGAGGGTCTCCCCGACGCAGTAGACCGGCGCGAGAGAGGCGTCGGCGAGCCGCTTCATCTTCCGGGAGAAGTCCGCCTCGGTCTCCTTCCGGTCGCGCCGGCGCTCGCTGTGCCCGACGAGGGCCATCGAGACGCCGAGGTCGGCCAGCATGGACACGGAGACCTCCCCCGTGAAGGCGCCCTTCGGCTCCACGTGGACGTCCTGCGCGGCGAGCCTCACCCGCGTCGGGGCGAGGTGGCGCCCGACGCGTTCGAGGGCCGGGAAGGCCGGCGCGATCGCGAGGTCGACCGACTCCGGAAGCTCGCCCAGCCGCGCGAGGAAGTCGCCGCAGAAGGCGGCCGCCTCGGAAGGGGTCTTGTTCATCTTCCAGTTTGCGACGACGAGGGGCCTGCGTCCGGCGTGCATCGGGGACCTCCGTTCGGGGCGTGCGGGGCGGGCGAGGGCCGGCTAGAGGAGCGCCTCGACGCCCGGCAGCTTCTTGCCGCTGACGAGGTCGAGGGAGGCGCCTCCGCCGGTGGAGACGTGGGAGATCTTCGGGCCGAGACCCGCCTCGTTGATCGCCTCGACGCTCTCGCCGCCGCCGACGACGGTGAAGGCGCCGGAGTCGGCCATGAGCTGGGCGACGCCCCGGGTCCCCGCGTCGAAGGGCTTCGTCTCGAAGACGCCCATCGGACCGTTCCAGAAGATCGTCCTGGCGTCCTTCGTCATCCTCGCGAACATCTCGAGCGTCTTCGGCCCGATGTCGAAGGCGGCCTGGTCGGCCGGAATGGAGTTCATCGCGACGACCTTCGACTTTGCCGCCTCCGCGAGGGACGGGGCGACGAGGAAGTCGGAGGGGAGGACGAGGTTCACGCCCCGCTCGCGGCAGCGGTCCATCACCTTGCGGGCGATCGGGACACCCTCGGGCTCGAGGAGCGACCCGCCGACGCCGAGGCCGAGGGCGACGACGAAGTGGTTCGCCATCCCCCCGCCGACGAGGAGCGTGTCGGCGCGCTCGACGAGGGCCTCGAGCGCGGCGATCTTCCCGAGGATCTTGGCGCCGCCGAGGATGCCGACGAAGGGGCGGTCGATGTCGTCGACGACCTTCCCGAGGGCGTTCAGCTCCTTTTCCATGAGGAGGCCGACGCCGCGCGCGCCGGGGGCGAAGTGGACGGCCATCCCGGCCGTCGAGGCGTGGGCGCGGTGCGCCGTGCCGAAGGCGTCGTTGACGTAGACCTCGGCGAGGCCGGCGAGGTCCTTCGCGAAGGCGGCGTCGTTCCCCTCCTCGCCCGCGTGGAAGCGGGTGTTCTCGAGGACGAGGACGTCGCCGTTGGCGAGCGCCGCCACGGCCGCCTCGGCGGTCGCCCCGACACAGTCGGAGGCGAAGGCGACGGGAGCGCCGAGGAGCTCTCCGAGCTTCTTCGCCACGGGGGCGAGCGAGTACTTCGGGTCGGGCGTTCCCTTCGCCTTGCCGAGGTGCGAGGCGAGGACGAGCCGCGCCACCTTCTCTCTCGCGAGGCGGATCGTCGGAAGGGCCTCCGTGACCCGCGTGTCGTCCTTCACGACGCCGTCCTTGATCGGGACGTTGAAGTCGACGCGCAGGAAGACGCGGCGGCCGGAGAGCTCGAGATTCCGGATGCTGCGGGGAAGCGTGGCCATCAGCAGACTCCTCGGGTCCGTCGTGTTGGAAACGTACCCGGACGGACCGGCGCCTCGTGGCGGGAGTTCGATTCTATAGTCGGCGCGTGAAGAGCTCGCCCCTCGAGACCCGGGTCGTCCCCATCTCCGCCGGGCCCGGCCGCCTCCGCCTCCTCGACCAGCGCCGCCTCCCTCGGGAGGAGGCGTGGATCGACTGTCGCTCCGCGGACGACGCCGCCGAGGCGATCCGGAGCCTCGCCGTCCGAGGGGCGCCGCTCATCGGCGTCGCGGCCGCCTGGGGCCTCGCGCTCGAGGCGGGCCGCCTGGCGGCGAGGGGCGGGGAGCGCTTCGACGCCGACTGGGAGGAGGCGGCCGCCCGCATCGCCGAGGCCCGCCCGACGGCGGTGAACCTCGGGGCAGCCGTCGAGAGGGTCCGGACCGCCTTCCGCTCGTCCCTCGGGGCCTCTCCCGCCGAGCGCGCGGCGCTCCTCGCGGCCGAGGCGGAGCGGTTCGAAGCCGAGGACCGGGCCGCCTGCGAGGCAATGGCGCGGCACGGCGCCGCCTGGATCGCGGCGCGCGTCGGAGCGCCGGGCGCCGGTCCGCTCGGGGTCCTGACCCACTGCAATGCGGGCGCCCTCGCGACCGCCGGCGTCGGGACGGCGCTCGGCGTCATCCGGGCGCTCGCGGCCGATCGTCCCGTGGCCGTCTTCGCCGACGAGACCCGCCCGTTCTGGCAGGGGGCTCGCCTCACGGCCTGGGAGCTCGCGAAGGACGGCCTCGACGTGACGATCCTCCCGGACGTCGCCGCCGCTTCCCTCATCGCCTCCGGCCGCATCGGCGCCGCCATCGTCGGCGCCGACCGGATCGCCGCCAACGGCGACGTCGCGAACAAGGTCGGCACCTACGGCGTCGCGCTTGCCTGCCGGGCGCACGGCGTCCCCTTCGTCGTGGCCGCCCCGCGGACGACGCTCGACCCCGCCTGCCCCACGGGCCGCCAGATCCCGATCGAGTGGCGGGACGGGGCGGAGGTTCTCCTCCTCGACCCGTCGGGAGAGAGCCGTCTCTCCGTCGCCCCTCCCGGGGTCCCGGCCCTCTATCCCGCCTTCGACGTCACGCCCGCGGCCCTCGTCGACGCCATCGTCACCGAGGCGGGCGTCTCGACGCCGCCGCACGCCGAGGGGCTCGCGCGCCTCCTCGCCCTCCCGTGAGCCTCGTCCTCGGCCTCGAGACCTCCTGCGACGAGACCTCCGTCGCCCTCCTCCGCGAGGACGGCGGGATCGCGGCGTCCGTCGTCTCGTCGCAGATCGACATGCACCGCCGCTACGGCGGCGTCGTTCCCGAGATCGCCGCGCGCGCCCACCTGACGAACCTCCCGCCGCTCCTGGACGAGGCCTTCGAGCGGGCCGGAGCGACCCTCGCCGACGTGGGCCTCGTCGTCGCGACGGCCGGCCCCGGCCTCGTCGGCGCGCTCCTCGTCGGCCTCGCGGAGGGGCGGGGGATCGCCCTCGGCCTCGGCGTTCCCTTCGTCCCGGGCCACCACATCGAGGGGCACGCCCTCTCCCCGTTCCTCGACCTCGACGGGGCGCCCGCGCGTCCGCTCCCGCCGAGCTTCGCGGCCCTCGTCGTCTCGGGAGGCCACACGCACGTCTTCTCGTTCACGCCGGAGGCGATCGCGGTCCTCGCGCGGACGCGGGACGACGCCGCGGGCGAGGCCTACGACAAGGTCGCGAAGATGGCCGGGCTCGGCTACCCGGGCGGGCCGGTCGTCGACCGCCTCGCGAGGAGCGGCCGGGTCGTCGAGCCGTTCGCCGTCGCGCGATTCAAGGGAGGGTCGCCGGACCTCTCCTTCTCCGGGCTGAAGACGGGCGTGAGGGACCGGCTCGCCGCCCTCGGCTTCTCGCCGAACACCGGCGTCGCCCTCCGCGGCCCCGTCCTCGAGGAGGAGAACGCGCACCAGGCCCTCCGCGACCTCCTCGCGGCCTTCCAGGAATCCGTCGTCGCCCAGCTCGAGGACCGCCTCGAGCGCCTGCTCGCCGCGAAACCCTTCCCTCTCCTCACCGTCTCCGGCGGCGTCGCGGCGAACTCCCTCCTCCGCGAGCGGCTCGCCGCGTGGGGCGCGCGGCACGGCGTCGAGGTCCTCCTCGCCCCCCGCGCCCTCACCTCCGACAACGCGGCGATGGTCGCCTTCGCGGGCCTCCTCCGGCACCGCGCGGGCGTTTCGCACGAAGGCCTTTCGGCGCCGGCTCGGTCCCGATGGCCGCTCGAGGGGCTGCCGTGGGTGGCCCCGGCGGCCGCCGGCAGGGATCGACTAGAATAGAGGGTTTGGACGGCCCCCGTCCGGCCACCTATGCCCGATCCCTCCCGCATCCGGAACTTCTCGATCGTCGCCCACATCGACCACGGGAAGACGA
>CALMDF010000452.1 GCA_937864895.1 uncultured Holophagales bacterium
GGTCGTAGGTCTGGAAGAAGGCGAGGTTCGAGTAGTCGGTCCAGTTCACGACGGCGCGGGTCCTCGGCGCGAGGTCGTCGGCCGTGAGGGTCCCCCAGGTCTTCCACTGCCACCGCCGGGCGGGGTCGATGACGGTGTAGTACGAGCCGGTGAAGCTCGTCCCCTCGCTCGGGCGCAGGCGCAGCTCGGCGCCGAGGCCGAAGAACTCCTTCGTGTAGAGGTCGGTCGTGACGGTCGCGTCCGCCGAGCGGCCGAGGGTCTGGAAGTACGAGAGGCCGAGGAACCCTCCCCGCGTGCTGCTGTAGCCGATGCCCGGGATGAGGAAGCCCGAGGCCCGGTCGCGGAGCGCCGGCCAGAGGAGGTAGGGCGTGTAGAGGAGCGGGATCCCGCCGAGGCGGAAGACGACGTTCTTCAGCTTCGCGTAGTCGTCGAGGGTCACGGCGCCGTCCTTGACCTTGAACTCCCACGCGGGGTCGTCCCCCTCGCACGCGGTGACGGCGCCGTCGCGGATCTCGAAGGTGCGAGCCCCGGTCTTGGCGAGGACGGCGCCCCGGACGAGGATCCCCGCCAGCTCGGCCTGGCCGTCGGTGAGAATCCCGGTCTTGTCGTTCAGGTCCATCTCCAGCCTGAGGCCCGTCAGGCGCGAGGGCCCCTGCTCGAGGACGACGTCCCCTTCGGCGACGACCTGCTTCGTCTTCGTGTCGGCCAGGACGTAGTCCGCAGTCAGCCTGATGTCCTGGTACTCGACCGTGACGACGCCCCCCCGAGGGGCCTGGACCTCGTAGACCGTCTCGGAGATGAGGCTCTGACGCCCTCCCTTGCCGTCGGAGACGCTCACCTTGATGACGCCGCCCGCCTCCGGAACCCGGAACTTGATGTCGAGGTTCGGGCGCTCGCGGAAGCGCGAGGCGAACGGGTCGGTCTCGAAGGACGACTGGGCCCGCGCCAGGGACGGGAGGAGGAGAAACACCACGGCGAGCCCCGCGAGGGAGGCCCGCCGCGGCCGGGTGCCCGCCTGGGTGTTGCGGGGCTTCAGAGCTTCATCTCGGGAACGTCGCCCCGGACCTCGAGGGGCGGCTCGGTCGCCGCCACGATCTCCTCGACGGTCACGCCCGGCGCCCGCTCGACGAGGACGAGGCCCGCGCCGTCCGGCTTCACGTCGAGGACGGCGAGGTCGGTGACGATCCGGTTCACGCAGCGCTTCCCCGTGAAGGGGAGCGTGCAGCGGTTCAGGATCTTGCGGTCGCCGTTCTTCGCCACGTGCTCCATCGTTACGATGACGCGACGGGCCCCCGCGACGAGGTCCATCGCCCCCCCCATCCCCTTCACGAGGCGGCCGGGGATCATCCAGTTCGCGAGCGACCCCTCCGCGTCGACCTGCATCGCGCCGAGGATGCAGAGGTCGATGTGGCCGCCGCGGATCATCGCGAACGAGTCGGCGGAGGAAAAGAACGAGGCGCCGGGGATGACGGTGACCGTCTCCTTGCCGGCGTTGATGAGGTCCGCGTCGACCTCCGCCTCGGTCGGCGAGGCGCCCATTCCCAGGATGCCGTTCTCCGACTGGAAGACGACCTCCATCCCGGCGGGCACCCGGTTCGCCACGAGAGTCGGCATCCCGATGCCGAGGTTGACGTACATCCCGTCGCGCAGCTCCTCTGCGGCGCGGGCGACGATTCCATCCCTGTCGAGCTTCGCCATCGCCGCCCCCTCAGCCCTTCCGCACCGTGCGCCGCTCGAGCCGCTTGGCGCGGGGGGCGACGACGAGCCGCTTCACGTAGACGCCGGGGGTGTCGGCCTCGTCGGGGTCGATCTCGCCGACGTCGACGAGCTGCTCCACCTCGGCGATGGTGATCCGCCCCGCGGTGGCGACCATCGGGTTGAAGTTCTTCGCGGTCTGCCGGTAGACGAGGTTCCCGTGCCGGTCCCCCTTCCACGCGGCGACGAGGGCGTACTCGGTCACGATGCCTCGCTCGAGGACGTACTCCCGGCCGTCGAAGACCTTCGTCTCCTTCCCTTCGGCCACGATCGTCCCGACGCCGGTCGGCGTGTAGAAGCCCGCGATGCCGGCCCCCCCGGCCCGGAGACGCTCGGCGAGGGTCCCCTGCGGGCAGAACTCGAGGTCGAGCTCGCCGGCGAGGTACTGCCTCTCGAACTCGGCGTTCTCCCCGACGTACGACGACACCATCTTGCGGATCATCTTCTTCCCGAGGAGGACTCCGAGGCCCCAGTCGTCCACGCCGCAGTTGTTCGAGACGCAGACGAGGTCCTTCACGTCCCGGTCGGCGAGCGCCTGGATGAGGTTCTCCGGGATGCCGCAGAGGCCGAAGCCCCCGACGGCGATCGTCGCGCCCGACGGGATGTCGGCCACGGCGCGGGCGGCCGCCTCGTGGTGCGAGGAGGACAGGATCACCTTGTCGATCACAGCGCTTCCACCACCATCGCCGTCGCCTCGCCCCCGCCGATGCAGATCGCCGCGAGGCCGTACTTCTTCTTCCGGGCCTTCAGGGCGTGCAGGAGCGTGACGAGGATGCGCGCCCCGGAGGCGCCGATCGGGTGGCCCATCGCGACGGCCCCGCCGTTCACGTTGACCTTGTTCGGGTCGATCTCCATGTCCTTCACGAAGGCCATCGCGACGACCGCGAACGCCTCGTTCACCTCGCAGAGGTCGATCTGCGAGAGGGGGATCGCCGCCTTCTCGAGAGCCTTCTTCGCGGCGAAGGCCGGCGCCGTCGTGAACCACTCGGGCTCCTGGGCGTGCGAGGCGAACGCGACGATCCGGCCGATCGGCTTCGCCCCCGTCTCCTGGGCGACCGCCTCGCTCGCGAGGAGGAGGGCCGCGGCGCCGTCGTTGATCTTCGAGGAGTTGGCCGCCGTGACCGTCCCGTCCTTCTGGAAGGCGGGCTTGAGCGACCCCATCTTCTCGAGCTTCTCGAGCGGGGTCGCGAACGGCTCCTCGTCACGGTCGACGACGGTCGTTCCCTTCTTCCCCTCGATCGAGACCGGGACCATCTCGGCCTTGAAGTCGCCCGAGTCGTTGGCCCGGCGGGCCCGCTGGTAGCTCTCGAGGGCGAAGGCGTCCTGGGCCTCGCGGGTGAAGGCGTACTTCCCCGCGCAGAGCTCGGCGCAGTTGCCCATGTGGACGTTCTTGTAGGGGTCCCAGAGACCGTCGTGGACCATCGAGTCGAGGATCTGCCCGTGGCCCATCCGCATCCCGAGCCGCCCCTTCGGGAGGAGGTACGGGGCGTTCGACATGGACTCCATGCCTCCCGCCAGGACGACCTCGTACTCGCCGGAGCGGATCGCGTTGGCCCCGTCCATCACGGCCCGCATCCCCGACCCGCAGACCTTGTGGATCGTGACGGCGCCGGTGGACTTCGGGAGACCGGCCGCGATCATGGCCTGCCGGGCGGGAGCCTGCCCCTGGCCAGCCATGAGGACGTTCCCCATGAGGACCTGGTCCACCCGGTAGGCAGGGAGCTCCGAGCGGTCGAGGCACGCCTTGAGCGCCTGGGCTCCGATCTCGGCGGCGCTGAGCGTGGAGAGGGACCCGAGGAAGGCTCCGATCGGCGTTCGGGCCGCCGAGAGGACGAGGACGTTCTTCATCTTTAGTTCACTCCGTAGTACCCCCGCGCCCGAGAGGGCCGCCGCAGGGTCAAGGGATTCTACTCACCCCCCGGATCCCGGGCTCCGCCGCGGATGGACACCGCCCGCGGCGCCCCCCTATCCTCGGCTCGTGCGCATCCTGGCCGTGGACTTCGGCGAAAAACGGATCGGGCTCGCCGTTTCGGACGAAACGGGCCGTGTGGTCCTCCCGGTGGGGGTCCTCGCCCGCCGGAGCGACGCCCAGGCGGCCGCCGACGTCGCCGCCGCCGCCCGGGAGCGGGAGGTGGGACGCCTCGTCGTGGGCCTCCCGGTCCGCCCCGAGGGCGGGGGCGACAGCCCCTTCGCCGTGAGGGCGAGGAACTTCGCCCGGCGCCTCGCCGAGGTCTCGGGCCTCCCGGTCGACCTTCACGGGGAGGCCCTGACCTCCGTCTCGGCCGCGGGGGCCCTCCGGGAGGCGGGCACCTCGCGGGCGCGGAGGGCGGCCGCGCTGGACGCCGAGTCGGCCGCGGAGCTCCTCCGGGACTGGCTCTTCGCCCGCGAAGGAGGAAGGGCGCCGTGAGCCGCCGCCTCCGGAGGTGGGCCGGCGCGTTCTTCCTCCTCGTCGCCGCCGGGCTCCTCGCCTGGGCGGCGGCCCTCCTGGCGATTCGCGCCCCGTACCGGGGATACGCCGGAGACTCCGCCCTCCTCGACGTGCCGAGCGGCGCCACCACCCGGTCGATCCTCGAGGCTCTCGAGAGGGCGGGGGTCGTGCGGAGCCGCCACCTCGCCGACGCGGCGTTCAGGGTCTTCTTCCGCGGGAAGAGCCTCAAGGCCGGCGAGTACCGCTTCGAGGGCCCGCAGTCGACCGAGGAGGTCCTCCGGGCCCTCGTCGAGGGGCGCGTCGTCACCTACCGCGTCACGATTCCCGAGGGGCTCACGGCCGAGGAGATCTTCGGCCTCGTGGCCCGGGAGGGCCTCGCGACGGAGGGCGAGCTCCGCGCCCTCTTCACACAGCCTTCGCTCTTCGAGGGGGTCCCGGCCGGGGCGCCGAGCCTCGAGGGCTTCCTCGGGCCCGACACGCACTTCTTCAC
This sequence comes from uncultured Holophagales bacterium, assembly GCA_937864895.1. Lineage (GTDB taxonomy): Bacteria > Acidobacteriota > Thermoanaerobaculia > UBA5066 > UBA5066 > UBA5066. Next base: position 4,674 of record CALMDF010000452.1, read on the forward strand.
CCGCTCCCAGGGGCCCCGCGGGATTCTCTCGACCCTGGTCCGGGCCTTCGCGCGATCTCTCCCCGACCGTTTCGAGGAGCGCTCCCGCGCCGTCGGGCGGACTCCCCTGGAGGCCGTCACCCTCGCGTCGCTCGTCGAGAAGGAGACCGGGGTCGCCGCCGAGCGCCCCCTCGTCTCGGCCGTCTACCACAACCGGCTTCGCGCCGGGATGCTCCTGCAGTGCGACCCGACGACCGTCTACGCGCTCCGCCGCAAGGGCCTCTGGACGGGCGCCCTGACGCGCGAGGGGCTCGCGGTGGACGACCCCTACAACACCTACGTGAACGGCGGCCTCCCCCCCGGCCCGATCGCGAGCCCGGGCGCCGCCGCCCTCGAGGCCGCCGTAGCGCCGGCGGACGTTCCCTACTTCTACTTCGTCGCGGCCGGGGACGGATCGGGCGAGCACCGCTTCGCCGTGACCTACGACGAGCACCTGGCGAACGTCTCCCGCTTCCGGCGCGCTCGGGCCGCTCAGGAAACCGCTTCCGGCGCTCCCCGCTGAGGTAGACTTTTCCGCCCCCGGATGTCACCCGAAGGCGGAGCGCAGATGAGCAGCAGCGGCCCAATCCCCAGGCTATTCGGTCCCTATGTCCTGACCCGCCACCTCGGCACCGACCCCCTCGGCAGCGTCTACCGCGCCGGGACGGCCTCGGGGGCGCACCTCGCGCCGTTCCTCCTCGTCCGCGTCTTCGAGGGCGCGGGGGTCGACCTCGCCACCCTCGTGCCGACGATGGAGGAGGCTTCCGAGTACCTCGAGGAGGTCCGTGGGCCGGCGGTCGCCAAGGGCGCCGTCCTCGGGATCGTCGAGGAGACCCCCTTCGCCGGCATCGAGTACGTGCCGGGCCGGACGCTCGACCGGCTCTTCTCGGGCGAGGGACAGGGGTCGATCCCGCTCCCGGTCGAGCACGCGCTCCTCATCGCCGAGAAGCTCCTCGTCGCGCTCGAGGCGGGAAAGCCCTTCGAGAAGAAGATGGGCGCTCCCCACGGCTTCCTGACGCCGGGCTTCGTCACCATCTCGAACGACGGGGACGTCCGCGTCTACGGCGCGGGCCTCGGTTCCGGGCTCATCCCGGCGCTGAAGAAGCCGTCGGTCCTCGCGGCGTTCGGCCCCTACATCGCGCCCGAGGTCGTCGCGTCCGGGAAGCCGACCGCGGCGGGCGACATCTACTCCGCGGCCGCCATCCTCTTCCAGGCCCTCACGGGGCGGACCCCGGCGCCCGGCGGCGGCTCCGACGCCCTCGCGGGCGCCGTTCTCGCGGTCGACGGCAGCCCGCTTCCCGACGACCTCGGCAAGCTCCTCGCCCGCGGCCTCGCGAAGGACCCCGCGCAGCGCGAGAAGGACGTCGTCGCCTATCGCAAGTCCCTCGGAAAGCTCCTCTACGGCGGCCCCTACGCCCCCTCCACCTTCAACCTCGCCTTCTTCATGCACCAGCGGTTCGAGAAGGCGATCGAGAAGGAACGGAAGGAGATGGGGCAGGAGGAGACGATCGACCCGAAGCCGCTCGCCGCGGCCGAGGAACGGAAGGACAAGGAAGCCCGCGACCGCGTCCAGGCGGCGCGCGCCGCCGCGGCCGTCCCGGTGCCCGTGTTCGGGGGAGGCACCTCCCCCGGGACGACGACGACGGGAGGGAGGCCTGCTCCGAAGAAGCCGGGTCTCGGAGGCATTCCGGTCCCGGTCGTCGCCGGGGGCGCGGTCGTCGTCCTCGCCGTGGCCGGCTGGCTCATCCTCGGACGGGGCGGCGCGAAGCAGACCGCCGCGCCGCCGACGACGACGGCGCCAGTCGCCGTCGCGACGCCGACCCCGATGCCGGCCCCGACCCCGATGATGGTCGGCAAGGAGGACCCCGAGTTCCAGGCCCAGCTCCAGGCCAGGCTCCAGGAGGAGATGAAGAAGGTCGAGAGCCAGATCGCGAAGGAGCAGGCCGCCGCGGCGAGGAAACGCGCCGAAGACCAGGCGGCCCTCGAGGAGGCCGCCCGGCAGACCCGCGAGGCCGAGGAGGCCGTTCGCATGGCCCGGGACCGGGCCGACAAGGAAGAGGCCGAGCGCCTCGCCAAGGAGGCCGCCGACGCGCGCGGCCGCGAGGACGCGGCCCGGAAGGCCGCCGAGGCCGCCGTCCCGAAAGTGAAGGAGGGCGACCTCGTCGACGTCGGCCAGGTGACGCGCCAGCCGCAGGCGACGAAGATCGTCAAGCCCGAGGCGACGAGCCTCGCCCGGTCGCGCAAGGTTTCCGGGACCGTCCTGGTCCGGGTCCTCGTCGACGAGTCCGGCCGGGCCGCGCAGACCGAGGTCTACCGCGACACGACGCCGAAGGTGGGCCTCGGGGAGGCGAGCATCGCGGCCGTGAAGCAGTGGCAGTGGACCCCGGCCACGAAGGACGGCGTGAAGGTGAAGACCTGGATCGTCGTCCCCCTCCCGTTCGTCCTCAAGTAGCCCGGCCCTCGCGAGAAGGAGAAAGGGCGAAGCGTCTCGCGGCGCTCCGCCCTTTTCGTTCTGCCGGACCCGGCCGGGCTACTTCGCGGCCGCCAGAGGAAGTCCCGCCCCCTTGAGGTAGGTCTTCCGGAGGTACTCCTCCATGAGGCCGTCGGCAAACCAGGAGATCGGCACGCCGTCGACGAAGTAGGTCGGCGTCGAGCGGACGCGGACGGCGAATCCCTCGGCGAGGTCTCCGAGGACCTTCGTCACCGCAGGTCCCTGGAGGTAGCAGGAGCGGAACTCCTCCTCCGAGATGTCGTTGGCAATGGCGAAGTCGAGGGCGAAGGTGTCGAGCTCGCCGACGGAGAGGCTCTCCTGGCGGGCGAAGACGCTCGACTTCCAGCTGGCGAAGAGCTCCTTCCTCTTGCTGAAGAAGCAGGCCCCGGCCGACGACGCGCGGAAGGCCCAGGTGTGCTCGGCGATGGGGAACGCCTTGGAGACGCGCCGGATCTTCAGCTCCTTGCCCATTCGCGCCACGAGGGCATCCAGGTCCGCCGCCCGCTTCTTGCAGAACGGGCACTGCATGTCGGAGTACTCGACGACGGTGACCACCGCGTCCGCCGGGCCCGAGGCCGGGGCCCCGTCGATCCGGATGAGGGACCGCCGCTGCTCGGCGAAGGTCTTCCCCCGGTCCCACTCGCGGCCGACGAGGAGGAGCGCGCTGTCGCCGGCGGAGGCGAAGGCCGAGATCGCGTAGGTGCCGTACCCGGTCTCGTGCTCGATCCTGAGGCCCTTGAACGACCGGCGGTCCAGGGAGGGGTCGAAGGAGAGCTTGAAGCGGCCCCGCAGGAACCGCGACAGGAGCTCGCGGAGGTTGTCGAGGTCGGACTCGCCGAGGATCGGCCTCGGAGCCTTCAGCCGGGCCTCGTCCACGAAGACGTCGCCGACGAGGGCGGTCCTCCCCGTGTCGTCGGCCAGGACGAAGGCCTGGTCGTTGGCCCTCTTGTCGCCCGCGTACGACTTGGAGACGCGGTAGAGCCGCCAGCCCGGGATCCGGATGGCGTCGAGGGCGTCGAGG
>CALMDF010000453.1 GCA_937864895.1 uncultured Holophagales bacterium
CAGGAGCCTCGTGACGAGCGGGCCCCCACGACGGAACGAACAGAGGCGTCGGTTCATGACGTCCCTCCTTCAAGGGTTGCCCTTTTTGTTGGCCGGAAGATACAGCAGCCGCCGGGAAGGCGGACGTGCGAGCCGTCACGGGGTTGGAAGCCCGCTTCGCCGCTTCTACGGGACGATCATCGGAACGTAGCTCCCGTCGTCGTTCCCCTGGTCGTTCAGGACGCCGTAGGCGAGGAACTGGTCCGACCCGGACACGCGCCGAATCCGCGCGTAGCCCTGCCAGGCGCCGAACCGCGCCAGCGGCGCGTTGAACTGGCGCCACTGGCCGGGCGCGAGCGTGCAGGGGGAGCATTCCGGCTCCTTTCCCAGCTCGTTCCCGAGCGGCCCGAAGTAGGTCACCTCGAGCCGGAGGTCCTCGACCTCGCCCCCGAGGGCGTGGACGACGGCCAGGTTCGAGCGCGTTCCCCCCTCCACACCGCGGGTCCCCGTCTGCTGGAGCCCGTAGACCCACGCCTCGGTGTCGGCCGCCTCCCCGATCGGCGTGTAGCCGTAGGCGAGGCCGAGCCGGCCGCCCGCCCGAGTCGTCGTCGTCCGGACCCCGACGAAACCCTCGCTCGTCGGGATCCGGGCCTGGGTGTCGCTCTGGTCGACCCGGAACTGCCCGTCGAGGAACTGCACGAAGACGCTTCCGACGGTGCCCGGAGGTGCGTAGAACCCGACGTCGCGAAGCTCCTGGACGATGTTCGGCAGCGTGAACTGGGACCGCGAGGGAAGGTCGAAATACCCCCAGTCCGGGACGGGGTCGCCCGAGGGGATGAGGGCGAAGAGGCCCGAGATGTCGCGGCTCGTCCGGTTCGCGAAGGTCACCTCGGACGTGTAGCCGGCCGCTTCGAGGATCACGGGCACGACGGCGGACGCGGTCCGGGACGGAACGTCGTTCGGGACCATGGGAACGAAGGCTCCGTCGCCGTTCAGGTTGTCGTTGAGGACGCCGTAGCAGACGAACTGGTCGCCGCCCCAGACGCGCCTCACGACGGCGTAGCCGTAGGTGAGGCCGCGGAGGGCGAGCGGGAACGACTTCTGCTCCCACTGGAACGGGGAGAGGTCGAAGGTGTCCTTCGTCGCGTTCGCGACGCCCGTGTCGCCGTCGTAGTAGGTCGCCTCGAGGCGGATGGGGCCGCCCGGACCGCCCCCGGCGTTCACGCACGCGAGGTTGGAGCGGGTGCCCGGGGCTCCCGCGGCGGAGGTCTGCTGGAGGCCGAAGACGAACGCCTCGTTCGAGGCGGCCCGTCCCAGCGGCGTGGCGGGGAAGGCAAGCCCGAAACGCCCGATGACCCCCTGCGCGCGGAGCGCGTCCGTGGCCGGCGTCGTCACCCGGACCTGCGCGCCGAACTGGACGAGGTTGTCCGCTCCCGCGACCTCGATCCGGAGCGAGGCGGTCTTGTTCCCCGTGGGGACGTTCATCCCCGTGGCGCTCTGGAGGAAGCCGAACACGTCGGGGTGGATCTGCTGCCCGGGCGACAGGGAATGGGTCGAGGTGGCCTCGAAGGAACCCTTCACCCGGAAGGTCAGGTTCAGCGTCCGCCCGGAGCGGTTCGTCAGCGTGAGCTCGGAGGTGAAGAAGGCTCCGCCCGCGCCCGTGCTCGTCAGGACGATCGGCAGGAGGTAGGTGTAGACGTTCCCGGTGCCCGTGGAGCCGTAGGAGACGACGACGGTCTTCGTGGCTGACCGGCTCCCCGCCGTGTTCGCGGCGGTGAGCGTCACGGCGTAGCTCCCGGGACTCGCCCAGACCTTGACGGGGTTCTGGACGGACGAGGTCGTCCCGTCGCCGAAATTCCAGCTCCAGCTCGAGGCGCCCCCCTGCGACCGGTCGGAGAAGGCGACCGTCTGGCCCGGCCTGGGCGCCTCGGGGCTGTAGGCGAAGTCGGCGGTCGGCGGGGAGGTCGAGCCCGTCGCCCCGCCGGCGGGGTTGATCTCCCACATCCCGCGGCCCCAGGTCGCCGCGCGGAGCCGGGTCCCGTCCGGCGAGACGAGGAGGTAGGAGACCCAGGTCGCGGGGAAGTCGTCGCCGTACCGGCTCCAGCTCTGCCCCTTGTCCGTCGATCGGAAGATGCCGTACTTCGTCCCTGCGAACATCAGGTTCGGGTCGGCGGGCGAGAAGGCGAGACTGTCGACCGGGGAGAAGAAGGTGAACGAGCCCCCCGCGTAGGTGACCGGGACGCCGATCCCGGAGCTCGCCGCCGCACCGGTCTTCTGCTCCTGGTCGAGGCTCGAGATCCGCCAGATGACGTGGCGCCCCTCGCCGGGTATCAGCTCCGTGGCGCTCTCGAGGCCGACGTAGAGGGCGTTCGGGTCGGTCGGGTCCCAGGCGATGGCGTTGATCTGGCTCCCGAGGTTCAGGAGGAAGCCGTTCTGGAAGCCGTTCAGCGTGTAGATGAGGTAGCCCGCGGCGGTGCCGAAGGCGACCCGGTTCCGGTCGGTCGGGCGGATGGCGATCGACGAGCAGCTCGCATAGGCCTTCTGAACGTTCGGGCAGGGCTGATCCGAGACGCCGTCGGAGCAGAAGTACTCGGCGTAGACGGGTTGCCAGTCGGACGGCGTCGCCGCCCCGTTCGAGGTCCGGTAGATCCGGTCCGTCATCGTGTAGAGGACCCGCGGGTCGACCGGGTCGATCGCGAGCCGCGAGCGGAACGACGTGACGGGCGGCACGGTGCACTGGTCCGCCGTCTGCGCGTCGGGCGGGCAGGTCGTCAGCCGGAACGACTCCTCGCCCTCGCCCCCGTCGTCGGCGCGAGAGGTGAACCCGTTGAAGTTCGTGGCGTAGACGATGCGCGGGTCCTCGTGGTTGACGGCGCAGTCGTAGCCGTCGCCGTAGAAGACCCTCTTCCAGGCCGTGGTGCTGTTGCCCGAGAGCCGCATCGTGCCGTTGTCCTGCGTCCCGGCGTAGAGCCGGTACGGGTCGGTCGGGTGCTGCGCGAGGGAGGAGAACATCCGGGCGACGACGCCGTCGTTCTTCCAGATGAAGGAGCGGCCCCCGTTCGTCGAGCGGAAGAGGCCGCCGTCCGTCCCCATCCAGAGGTTCGCGAGCCCGGGCTCGAAGGCGACGACGTTGATGTCGGCGTGGCAGAACTGGGGGTGCCGCTCGGGGAGGGTCCACTGCGAGATCTGGGTCCACGAGAGGCCCCCGTCCTCGGACCGCCAGGCGTCGAGCCCTCCGGCGATCACCCGGTCGTGATTCGTCGGGTCGACGGCCAGCGCGAGGAAGGTCCATCCCTGGGTCCCGGCGATGAGCGGGTAGCCCTGGCCCGAGGGAGGGCCGAGGGCGGCGCCCCAGTTCTGCCCGCCGTTGTCGCTCCGGAAGACGCCGACCTGGGAGAAGCCGCTGGCGTCGTCGTAGCCGGCGACGAGCCAGTAGAGGCGGTCGGGGTTGGAGGGGGCGATCGCGACGAGCGAGCGGATCGGGATCCCGTCGAACCCGACCTGCTGCGCGAGGTCCTCGAAGACGACCTGCCAGCTGTCGCCTCCGTCGGTCGAGTAGGCGAGACCGCCCCAGAGCCCCGCCCAGACGACGTTCGGGTCGGCCGGGCTGCGGGCCAGGTTCACCCCCTGCCGCTTCCGCTCGAGGAGGCTGTCGCCGGTCGACGGGAGCCGGTTCACCCAGGTCCGGCCGCCGTCCTTCGACCTGAAGATCCCGTTGAACGTCCCGAGGAGGACGTCGTCCTGGCTGGACGGGTGGACGTCGAGGTCGTACGAGTACATCGAGGGGATGACCTCGAACGCGCCGTTCGTGACGGAGGTCGTGTTGAAGCTCCAGGTCGAGCCGCCGTCCGTCGACCGGAGGGTCCCGAGGCCGATGACCTGCGAGCCGCTCATCGGAGACTGCTCCCCTGTCGCGGCGTAGACGACGTTCGGGTTCGACGGCGCCACGGCGACCGCCCCGAACGTGAGGAGCGGCAGGTCGTCGGTGAGGTTCACCGGGTTCGCGTAGTCGGCGCCGGGCCCTCCCTGTCTCGTCAGGAGCCAGATCCCGCCGTTCGACGTCGCGACGTAGAGCTTCGAGCCGTCTCGGGTGAAACTGTAGTCCCGCACGCGGCCGGCGTCGGTCGTCGGTCCCAGGGACTTCCACCCCGCGGCCGCGAGCGTCGCGTTGAGGGCCTGCGGCCGTCCGTCCCGGGTGCGGAGACGGAGCCGCTCCCGGTAGACCTCCGCGGCTACCGAGCGGAGGATCGGCGCGGCGGGAAGCTCGGCCCTCTCGAGCTGCTCCCATTCACGGCGAGCCGCCCAGTACCCCTTCCCTTCGTAGGTTGCCTCCTTCTTCCGGGCGTTTTCCACGGGGGCGCCGAGGAGGACGAGGTTGGGGATGTTCCGTGGGCCGGAGTGGGAGATGGGCCCGTCGAGGACGGGGGCCGAGGCCGGGGCCTGGGCGGGGGCGGAGAGGGCGAGGAGGAGGAAGGGGAGGGCTGCGACCGGGATCGCGGCCGACGACGGAGAGAGTTTCATCGGTACCTCCCGCGCCGGGTGAACGGATCTCGACCCGATTCGCCCGGGTCAGTCGATCGACGTCTGGACGAATGCTATCGCCGCGCTCCCGGGCCGGCGCAAGAAATCGTTTGGGCCCGCCTGCAGGCTAGCCTGCGGGCGTCTCCGGCTCGCTCCGGTGCAGCTCCTCGAACGTGCCGCGCCTCCGGATGACCCTCGCGGTGTCGCCGTCGACGAGGACCTCCTCGGGGAGCGGCCGGGCGTTGTACTCGCTCGCCATCGCGAAACCGTAGGCGCCGGCGTCGAGGAAGACGACGAGGTCGCCGGCCGCGGGCCTCGGCAGGAGACGCCCCTCGGCGAGGATGTCCCCGGTCTCGCAGACGTCCCCGGCGACGTCGAGGGTCGTCCCCGGCCCGTCCTTCCCGACGACGCGGACCCGGTGCTCCGCGCCGTACATCGCCGGGCGCATGAGGGTGTTGAAGCCGGCGTCCACGTTGACGAAGGTCTTCACCGGGGTCGTCTTCACGGAGTTGACCCGCGCGACCAGGAAACCCGCCTGCGCGACGACGAACCGCCCCGGCTCGATCCAGAGCTCCGGTTCGTAGCCGAGGAGGGCGATCTCCTCGTCCCAGATCGGCTTCAGCGCCTCGGCGAGGACCGCGGGGGTCATCACGGGCACGCCGTCCTCGAAGGGGATTCCGAGGCCGCCGCCGAGGTCGACGAAGGAGAGGCGGAGGCCGAGCTCCTCCTTCAGCTCGCGGACGAAGGCGAGCATCTTCCGGGCGGTCTTCTCGTAGCCGGCCGGGTCGATGATCTGCGAGCCGATGTGACAGTGGATCCCCTCGATCGCGAGACCGGGGAGGGCCTTCGCGGTTTCGTACCCCTTCCGGGCGATCCCCCCGTCGAGGTGGACGCCGAACTTCGACTCGGGGATGCCGGTGTTGATCTGGTGGAGCGTGTCGGGGTCGACGCCGGGGTTGATCCGGAACGAGATCCGGGCCGTCGTCCCGAGCCGCACCGCGGCGGCGGAGACCTGGCCGAGCTCGTCGAGGTTGTCGACGTTCAGGAGGACGTCGTGAGCGAGGGCGAAGTCGATCTCGGACGGGCTCTTCGAGGAGGACGAGAAGAGAACGTCGCTCCCCTTCGCGCCCGCGCGGAGGGCGGCCCGGATCTCCCCCTCGGAGACGACCTCGGGGGCGAGCCCCTCGGACAGGATGAGCCTCACGATCTCGACGTTCGTGTTCGCCTTGAGCGCGTACCGGACCCTCAGCCTCGGGAACCGGGGAGTGAACGCGGCGAGGAGGGCCCGGGCCTGCTCGCGAATCGTCTCGGCGTCGTAGACGTAGAGGGGCGTTCCGTGCGCGGCGGCGAGCCGCGTGAAGGCCGCGACGGCGTCGGGGTGGGCGGCCTCGCCGGCGCGGGCGAGGAGGAGACCCGCGCGCAGGCTCACCGGGGCCTCCCGCAGACGGGGGAGGTCGCCGGGAGCGGACGCGGAAGGGCCGGGGCGGCGGGGAGGCGCTCTGTGAGGTTGCTCATGGGAGATCGGCTGATTCTGCGTCCGGGAGGAGGACCGGTCCAGACGCACCGCATAGAATCGTTCCCGTGAAAACGCGCCGCAGCCTTCTCACCCAGGCCGTCCTCGGCTCGGCCTTCCTCGCGCTGCCCCGTTCCGCCAGGGCCGCTGCGCCGCTCCCCGGCCCCGTCCGCCCGAAAGCCCTCGCGCCGGGGGCGCGGGTGGCCCTCGTCTCGCCCGCGAGCCCCGAGGAGGAGCCGGAAGGGATCGCCATCGCCGAGGAGATCGTCGCGTCGATCGGCCTCGTCCCGAAGCCGATGCCGGCGGCGTCCCGGCAGACGATGTACCTCGCCGGGACCGACGAGGAGCGGGCCGCCGACCTGAACGCCGCGTTCCGGGACCCCTCGGTCGACGCGATCTGGTGCGTGCGCGGAGGCTACGGCTCCGGGCGCCTCCTGCCGCTCCTCGACTGGGAGGCGATCCGGAAGAACCCGAAGCCGCTCCTCGGGTTCAGCGACATCACGGCCCTCCTGAACGGCATCTACGCGAAGACCGGCCTCGTCACGTTCCACGCGCCGACCTGCTCCTCGAACCTCTCCGAGTATTCGCTCGGCGAGCTGAAGAAGGTCCTCTTCTCGACGGAGGCCGCGGGAGTCGTCGCCGCCGCGCCCCCCCTCGAGCCGAAGGAGGGCTTCGTCGACCGCGACGACCGGCTCCGCCGCATTGTCGCCGGCACGGGCCGCGGACGGCTCGTCGGCGGGAACATCAGCGTCTTCTCCATGCTCGTCGGGACGCCCTGGGAGCCGCCGCTCGAGGGGTCGATCCTCTTCCTCGAGGAAGTGGGGGAGGAGCCCTACCGGATCGACCGCTGGCTCACGCACTTCGTCCTGACGGGACGGCTCTCGAAGTGCGCCGGGATCGTTCTCGGGAAGTTCAAGGATTGCGGGCCGTCCGACAAGGGGAGCTTCCAGGGGACGTGGACGTGGCAGACGGTCGTCGCCGACCGGCTCGGGAAGCTCGGCATCCCGGTCCTCGCCGGCCTCCGTTTCGGGCACGTCGCGGACAAGTCGACCTTCCCGGTGGGCATCCTCGCCGAGGTGGACGTGGCGAAGGGGAGCCTCACGCTCCTGGAGCCAGCGGTCTCCTGACGATGGGGACCCCGGCACGCCACGCGAGACGGGCCGGGGCCGCCCTCCTCCTCCCGCTCTCGCTCCTCGCGCCGGCTCTCCTTGCGGCGCCCGCCGCGCCGGCAGGGCTTCCCCTCGTCCTCTCGTCGGGCTGGAGGGCGGCGGACGGCGACCCGCCGGACGGCATCTCCGGGATAGACCGCCTCGAGTTCCATCCCGCCGACCCGATGAAGGACCAGGCCGCGCGCGAGGGCGTCCGCTGGTACCGGGTCCTCGTCGACCTCTCGCCTTTCGTCGGGCAGGCCCTCGCCTTCGGCTCGGGCGGGATCCGGGACGTGGACGAGGCGTGGTTCGACGGGGAGAGGATCGGCGGGCTCGGCGAGTTCCCGCCGGCCTCCGACACCGCCCACTTCCTCTCACGCCTCTACCCGCTTCCGACCGACAGGGTCGACGGGGCGGGGCCGAGGGAGCTCGTCCTCAGAGTCTGGCACGGGAAGAGGGACGGGAGCGTCTTCCGGGGGCCGCCCGTCATCGACCGCCTGGACCGGCTCGAGCGGGAGCGGTCGTTCCACGACCAGGGGCTCGTCCTCTTCCTCGGCACCTCGCTCGTCGTGGCGGTTCTCCTCGTCCTCTTCTCCTTCCACGCGCGGAGCCCCGCCGACTACCTCCTCTTCGCCGGGTTCGCGGCAGGTCTCGGCCTCTACGTCATGACCGCGCACTCGGCCTGGAGCCTGGCCCCGGTCCCGCCGTCGGCGGTCTTCCGGGGCGGGATCGTCGCCGTCACCGCCACGGCAATCTGCTACTGCGCGGCCATGCTCCGCTTCCTCGGGGCCGGGGTCCCGCTCGGCTACAGGATCCTCCTTCCCACCTTCGGGCTCCTCGGCCTCCTCGCGCCGGTGGTCCCGGGGGTCGAGAGCTTCGTCGTCCCGATGCAGCTCTTCCGCTGGACCTTCGCGGCGTTCCTCGCCGACCTCCTCGTCCGGTTCGTCCTCGCCGCCGCGCGGGGTCGCCGAAGCGCGAGAACCGACCTCGTCGGGCACGTCTCGTTTCTCGTCGCGGTCGTCCCCGTCGCGGGCCTCGTGCCGGGGACCGGGCCGGCGGAA
>CALMDF010000454.1 GCA_937864895.1 uncultured Holophagales bacterium
GCGCGAGCGGGGCCCCGGGCGCGGAGAGGAGCGGCCTCAGCGCCTGCGCCAGCTCCTCGTGCGACGTCGCGCGGGGGTCGAAGACGACGAGGAGCGACGCGTAGGCGGGCCTCAGGTCGAGGAGGCCGCGCGGAGGGCTCGCCGCGAGCGCCTCGTGGAGCGCGAGGACCGCCGCCGTGGCTTCCCCGGACGCCGCCGCCGCGACGACGGCGAGGAGCGACGAGTCGCTCGCGGGAAGGAGGCGCGGAAGGGTCGTCGAAGCGTCGCCGGTCACGCGCCGGACACGATACGCGGAACGGGCCCGTTCCCGCCGGCCTCGACGCGGGGGCCTCGCGGGATTACCGTTGCCCAAATCTTCGCGGAAGGAAGCGGCCATGGCTCTCGACGTCTTTCACCAGGTCCTGATGCGGCTGAACGAGGCCGCGGGCGGCAACCCGCGGCAGATGGTCCCCATCCTCGACGTCCTCCGGCGGGAGAAGCTCTTCGGCAGCGCCGACGTGATCCTCAACAAGTTCCATTCGGAGGGGTGGATAGCCGACGCGGCGAAGCAGGACCACGTCACCATCACGACGTGGGGGATCGAAGAGCTCCGGCGTGTCGAAGGGGCCGGGAGCGCCGCGCGCGGGTCGACAGCGGCCGAGCCGAAGAACGCCGCCGCGCTCCGGGAAGCGGCCGCGAAGGCGACCGGGCTCGCGACGCTCCTCGCCGGTTTCGCGAGGGGCGAGGGGGGGACGGGCGCCCAGCGGAAGGCGAAGGCGAAAAAGGCGCTCGCCGCCCTGTCGGAGGCCGTCGAAGAGGCCCTTTCGTGAGCCTCGACGCGCACCTCCCCTCTCCCACCCGGTTCCTCGAGGGCCGTCTCGGCCGCCTGCAGGCCCCCGAGACCCTCGCGAGGTACGAGGGGTACTTCGAGGAGCGCGGCCGGGCGGTGTCCGAGGCGGTCGACCGCGCCGGGACGCCCCCTCTCCGGATGTTCGACCGCTTCGGGAAGCGGATCGACGAGGTCGTCTTCCCGCCCGAGTACCGCGAGCTCGTCACGAAGGGCTACGAGGCGGGCGTCGTCTTCAAGGCGGTGGAAGAGGGGAACCTCGCGGCCTCGTACCAGGTCGGTTACGTCACGTCGTTCTACGACGCGGGCCTCTACTGCCCGCACACCGTCTCCCTCTCGACGGCGATCCCGCTCGCCAAGTACGGCTCGCCGTGGCTCCGCGCGACGTACCTCCCGAAGCTCCTCCGGCGCGACACCTCGGTCTGGCAGGGGGCGACCTGGATGACCGAGGCGAAGGGGGGCTCCGACCTCGGCTCCTTCGTCGAGACCGTGGCCCGGCCCGACGGGGACCGCTGGCTCCTGACGGGCGAGAAGTACTTCACGAGCAACGTCGGCGCCGAGCTCGCGATCGCCGCGGCGCGGCCCGAGGGGGCGCCGGCCGGCATCCGCGGCCTGGAGCTCTTCCTCGTGCCTCAGCGGCGCAACGACGGCGCGCTCAACTTCAGCGTCCGGCGGCTGAAGGACAAGATCGGGACCCGCTCGGTGCCGACCGGCGAGGTGGAGCTCGACGGGAGCGTCGGGTACCTCCTCGGAGAGCGCGGCCAGGGGACGTACCTCGTCCTCGAGGCGCTCAACGTCTCGCGCGTCTGCAACAGCGTCGGCGCCGTCGCGCTGACGCAGAGGGCGATCCACGAGGCGTGGAGCTTCGCCGAGGGGCGCGTCGCGTTCGGAAAGCCGGTCGCCGAGCTCCCCCTCTTCGCCCGCCAGGCCCGCGAGCGGCACGAGACGCTCCTCGACGCCTTTGCCCTCGCCTGGGAGGCGGTGACGCTCCTCTCGGAGGTCTGGCGCGAGACGCCGCGCTACTCCGACCGCTATCACCTCTTCCGCCTCGTGGCCCACCTCTCGAAGTTCTGGACCGCCGAGGTCGCCGTCCAGACGGCGAAGTGGGCGATGGAGGCGCACGGCGCGGCCGGCATCCTCGCCGACTACCCGGTCGAGCGGCTCCTGCGCGAGGCGATGATCCTCGGGATCTGGGAGGGGACGCCCCACCGGCAGATCCTCGACGGCATGGAGGTCGTCGAGAAGAAGAAGGTCCACGTCCCGCTCCTCGACGGGATCGCCGCCCGCGGCGGGAGCCCCGTCGCGCTCGCGATGGCCCGGGCGGAGGTGGACGACTGGCTCGCCCTCCCTGCCGACCGGAAGGAGGCGGAGTCGGAACGGGTCTTCTCCCGCCTCGCCGGGACGGTCGCCAGGGAGCTTCGCCGCGGGACGCTCTGAGGCCCGGCCTCAGCGCAGGACGAGCATCCGCTCCTCGGTCATCTCGAGGAACGCCGAGGCGGGGCCCTCCCGCCCGACGCCGGAGGACTTCACCCCGCCGTAGGGCATCGGGTCGCTCCGCCACGTCGGGACGTCTCCCTGGATGACGGCCCCGACCTCGAGCGTGTCCCACGCCTTCCGGGCCTTCGCGACGTCGGACGTGAAGACGCCGGCCTGCAGGCCGTAGCGCGAGTCGTTCGCGCGCGCGAGGGCCTCGTCGAACGAGGCGTACGTCGCGAGGACGGCGCCGGGCCCGAAGAGCTCTCCCGCGACGACCGGCTCGTCCCCGGGGACGTCGGCGAGGAGGGTCGGGGCGACGACCGTCCCCTCGGCCCTCCCGCCGGCGAGGAGCGTTCCCCCGGCGGTCCTCGCCGACTCGACCCAGGAGAGGACGCGCTCGCGGTTCGCCGCGTCGATCATCGGCCCGCAGAGCGTCGCCTCCGCGGCCGGGTTCCCCGTGGGGAAGGACTCTGCGGCCTCGACGAGGAGGTCCGCCAGGCGCGCCGCCACGTCGCGATGGACGAAGACCCGCTGGACGCTGATGCACGACTGGCCCGCCCACGCGAAGGCCGCCGTCGCGACGCGGCGCGCGGCGTCGGCGAGATCGGGCCAGTCGGGCTCGACGATGACCGCCGCGTTCCCCCCGAGCTCGAGCGCGACCCTCCGGTCCCACGCCTTCCTCCTGAGCGAGAAGCCGACCTCGGCCGAGCCGGTGAAGGTGAGGAGGGCGAACCGGGGGTCCGTGACGAGGGCCTCGGCGTCGGAGGCGCGCGACGGGACGACCGACAGCGCGCCGTCGGGGAGGCCCGCGCGGACGAGGGACGCCGCGAGGAGGAGCGCCGCGGTCGGCGTCTGGCTCGCGGGCTTCAGGACGACCGGGCAGCCCGCCGCCACGGCCGGGGCGAGCTTGTGCGCCGCGAGGTTGAGCGGGAAGTTGAACGGGGTGATCGCGAGGACGGGTCCGAGGGGGACGCGCTTCGTCAGGGCGATCCGCCCGGCCCCGCTCGCAAAGCCGGAGAGGTCGCGGGCGGCGAGCCCGGGAAACCGCGCGACGTGGGCCGCGGCGAGGAGCGTGTCGCCCGCACGGTCCACCTCGGCGCGCGCGAGGGAGAGCGGCTTGCCCGCCTCGTCGACGATCGACGCTGCGACCTCGTCCTTTCGGGCGAGCAGGTCCGCCCGCGCCGCCTCGAGGATCGCGGCCCGGCGGTCGGGCGCGAAGGCGGCCATCTCCGGCGCCGCCTTCGCGGCGGCCGCGGCGGCCCTCTCGAGCGTCGGCGGCCCCGCCCACGCCACGCGGGAGACGGGCTCTCCGCTCCACGGCGATCGGACGACGACCCGTTCGTCGCCTTCTTCCCAGGCTCCGGCCAGGAGGAGCCGCGTCTCTCTCATCTTCCGTCCTTCCCTGCCCCTCCGGCCGGCCCGGCGAGACCGAAGAAGCGTTCGATCCTCTCGAGGAGCGTGCCGTGCTCCGACTCGAGGCGGTGCCGGCGGGCCGCTTCGGAGAGGTTCTCCGTCGCCGCGACGAGCTCGACCTCGCGGGCGGCGAGGATCCGCGAGACCCCTTCTGCGATCGCCGGGCGCTGGGCGAGCACCTCGCGGAACCGCTCCTTCCCGAGGCGCCAGCACTCGACCTCGCCCACGGCGACGACCGTGGCCCGGCGGGGCTCGCCCGTGAGCATCCCCATCTCGCCGAAGATGCCGGGGGCCTCGATCCTCCCGACGACGCGCGCCGGCGCGCCGGGAACGGCGACGCGAACCTCTCCCGCCCCGCGCGTGATGATGTAGAGGTCGTGGACCTCGCGTCCCTGGACGACCATCGCCTCGCCCGGGGCGAACGGGGCGCGGACGAGCCCGGGCGCCAGCCGCGCCCTCTCCTCGGCGGTGAGCGAAGCGAAGAGGGGGACGCTCTCGAGGGCGGCGAGACGCGCCGCGAGGTCGCGCTGCTCGTGCCGGCCCCGGTGCCCGTCCTCCTCCAGCGTGACGAAGTTCGCGCTCGCCGGGATCGAGAGCGGGACGCCCGCCCTGCCGAGGGCGTAGGCGATACGCGTCCTCACGACCGAGTCCGTCGGGTCGTCGAGGAGGAGGTCGTCCAGCCAGTAGCGGGCCGCGTACTGGGCCCAGCTCTCCCGGAAGTCCATCAGGACGACGCTCGGGCCGGGGTCGCGGGCCACGTGCGGAATGGGCTCCCGGGTGAGCGCCTCCCTGACCGTCTCGATCACGGTGACGGGGGAGGTGCGGTGGTCCACGCCGAAGAAGACCCAGCGCCGCTCGAGAGGCGCCCTGCGGCCCCCGGCCTTCCCGAGGACGAGGAGCGGCGTCTTCACGAGGATGCTGTTCGGCACGAGGAGCGTGTCCCCGTTTCTCGTCTCGATCGCCGTGTGCCGCCACGCCGTCTCGCGGACCCGGCCCGACGTGTCGCCGAACTTCACCCAGTCGCCCGGGGCGACGGCCCCCTCGAGCTGGAGGGCGATCCCGCCCATGACGTTCGCGAGCGTGTCCTGCAGGGAGAAGCCGATGACCGCCGTGACGACGGCCGACGTCGCGACGATTCCGGTGACGTCGACCTGGTGCACCGAGAAGAGCCAGAAGAGGAGGCCGACCCACGAGAGACCGATGGCGAGGTCGCGGGCGATGCGGGGAACCGGGATCCTCGCGAGAGGCAGGAGGAGGTCGAAGACGAGGATGGCGGCGAGGCCGAGGAACGCGACGCCCTGGAGGAGGAGCGCGAGGAAGGAGAGGGTCGGCACCGCGCTCGGGAGGTGGAGCCCGGCCAGCGAGGCGCCGAAGCGAAGAAGGAGCGAGGCGCCCCAGAGCCCGGCGAGCCTCGCGAGGTGCCCGCGGGCCGCGCGCACGGCGGCGAAGAGAATCGCCGCTCCGACGAGGAAGGCGACTCCGAGCCGGATCGTCTCCGGCGACAGGACGGAGAGAACGCCGGTTCCGGGCATGTCCGCGGACGGACAAGTTAGCACGACGGCGGGGGGCGCCCCGCGTCCGGTAGGATGGCCGGTCACGAGACCGGGACCGCCGGGGACGGCGGCCAGGAAC
>CALMDF010000455.1 GCA_937864895.1 uncultured Holophagales bacterium
TCACGGGGTCCGTGTTCGGCATGCAGCAGACGGTCGTGAAGCCGCCCGCCGCCGCGGCGTCGGAGCCGGAGGCGATCGTCTCCTTCCACTCGAAGCCGGGCTCGCGGAAGTGAACGTGGAGGTCGACGAACCCGGGAGCCACGACGAGGCCGGAAGCGTCGACGACGACGGCCCCGCGGGGCGGGGCGATCCGCTCGTCGACCTTCGCGACGACGCCCCCCTCGAGGAGGACGTCCATCGTGGAGTCGAGGTCGCGGGACGGGTCGACGACGCGCCCGCCGGAGATCAGGACGGGGGCGTCACTCATCGCCGCTCACTCCGATCAGGAGGTAAAGCACGGCCATCCTCACCGCGACGCCCGCCTCGACCTGGTCGAGGATCACGGAGCCCGGGCCGTCGGCGACGGACGAGTCGATCTCGACGCCGCGGTTCATGGGACCGGGGTGCATGACGATCGCGTCCTTGCGGGCCAGCTTGCGCCGCTCGGGGGTCAGGCCGAAGAGCTCGAAGTACTCGCGGTCGGAAGGGAACCCGAGGCCGCCGCCCCGCTCCTTCTGGACCCTGAGCATCATGACGACGTCGGCGCCGTCTATGGCTTCCTCGATCCGCGTCGTGACGCGGGCGCCGGTCCGCTCGATCTCGGGCGGGAGGAGCGTGCGCGGCCCCGCGAGCGTGACCTCGGCGCCCATCTTGGGAAGGAGCGCCAGGTTCGACCGGGCGACGCGGCTGAAGCGGACGTCGCCGCAGATGGCGACGCGGAGGCCCTCCAGCTTCCCTTTCGCCCGGCGCATCGTGAAGGCGTCGAGGAGGGCCTGCGTCGGGTGGGCGTGCGTCCCGTCGCCGGCGTTGATGACCGCGCACTTCAGGTTGCGGGCGAGGAAGTGGGGCGCCCCTGAGGCCTGGTGGCGGATGACGATGGCGTCGGGAGCCATCGCCTCGAGGTTCCGGCAGGTGTCGAGGAGCGTCTCCCCCTTGACGGCCGACGAGGTGGCCGCGGCGAAGGAGATCGAGTCGGCGGTGAGGCGCCGCTCGGCGATCTCGAAGGAGAAGCGGGTCGGCGTCGAGTTCTCGTAGAAGAGGTTCGCGACGAGCCGGCCCCGGAGGGTCGGCACCTTCTTGATCGTCCGCTTGTTGATCTCGGCCATCGACTCGGCCGTGTCCAGGATTGCCTGGATCTCGGCCTTCGTGAGGGACTCGATGTCGAGGAGATCCTTCTTCGTGAAGGAGGCGGGATCGCCGGGGGCTTCCGGTTTCCTGCTCACCGCTTCCCGCGAGCCCGAGCCTTCGGGGCGCTTCTGCCGGCCGCGCCGCGGGCGGCCTTCTTCGCGGGGGCCTTCTTCACGGGCGTCTTCCGGGCGGGCGTCTTCTTCACGGGCTTCCGGGGCGCCTGCGGGACCGGCTTCGTCTCGAGATGCCGGTCGAGGAGCCAGACGTCGTCCTCGCCGTCCGTCTCCCTGAACGTGACGGACACGACCTCGGTCGCCGAGGTGGAGATCTTCTTGCCGACGAGCTGGGCCTCGATCGGCAGCTCGCGGCGCCCGCGGTCGACGAGGACCGCGAGGAGGATCCGGCGCGGACGCCCGAAGTCCAGGACGGCGTCGATCGCGGCCCGCACCGTCCGGCCCGTGTAGAGGACGTCGTCGCAGAGGACGATCGTCTTCGTCTCCACCGGGAAGGAGATGTCGGTCCGCTTCAGGACCGGCGACGAGGCGACGGTCGTCAGGTCGTCGCGGTAGAGCGTGATGTCGAGGAGCCCGACGGGGACCCGGACGCCCTCGGCCTTCTCGACCTCGAGCGCGAGCCGGCGCGCCAGGGGCACGCCGCGCGTCCGGATGCCGACGAGCGCGAACCCGTCGACGCCGCCGGCGGCTTCCACCACCTCGCGGGCCATCCGGGCGATGACGCGGGACATCCCGGCGGGATCCATCAACCGGAGCTTTCGGTAGGTGCCGTTCGCTTCGCCCATCTTCAGAACCGGCGGGACACTACACGGGCGGACTCCCGGCGTCAACGCGGCACGAGGGACGCCGGCCCGGCCGGGCGGGGCTTCGCCAGTCGCGCTCGGGGCGCCGAACGGACAGAATCCACCCGTGAACGTCTCGGACTTCGACTTCGACCTGCCCCCGGAGGCGATCGCCCAGCGCCCGGCGCCGCGCGGCACCTCGCGTCTCATGACGCTCGACCGGGCGACCGGGGTGTTCGCTCACGGAAACGTCGCCGACCTCCCTTCCTTCCTCTACCCGGGAGATCTCCTCGTCGTCAACAACACGCGGGTCGTCCCGGCGCGCCTCTTCGGGACCGACGACGAGGGGCGCCGCACGGAGTTCCTCCTCGTCGAGAAGACCTCGGACCCCTCGACGTGGGATTGCCTCGCCAGGCCGGGTCGGCGCGCGAAGGAGGGCCGGGCGTTCGACTTCGGCGAAGGCCTCGTCGGTACCGTGGCCGGGAAGGGCGACCCGGGGCACTACCTGCTCGCCTTCTCCGGGACGCCCCTCGAGGAGGCGCTCCCCCGGGTCGGGACGACTCCCCTTCCCCCCTACATCCACCGGGAGGGGGGAGTCGCCGACGCGCGCGACGAGGAGGACTACCAGACCGTCTACGCGAAGGAGCCGGGCGCGATCGCCGCCCCGACGGCCGGCCTGCACCTGACGCCGGAGATCCTCGAGAGCCTCCTCCACCAGGGGGTCTCCGTCGCCTCCGTGACGCTCCACGTGGGGATCGGGACCTTCAAGCCGGTCAAGTCCGAGAGGGTCGAGGACCACCGGATGGAGGCGGAGCAGGGCGTCATCTCCTCCGGCGCCGCGGCCGCGATCCGGCTCGCGAAGGAGGAGGGCCGCCGGGTCGTCGCCGTGGGAACGACGAGCGTCAGGACCCTCGAGGCCTCCGCGCGCGAGCACGGCGGAAGGGTCGAGGCGGGGCCGTTCAGGACGCGGCTCTTCCTCGTCCCGGGGGCGGAGTTCCAGGTCGTCGACGCCCTCCTGACGAACTTCCACCTCCCCCGCTCGACGCTCCTGATGCTCGTCAGCGCGTTCGCCGGCCGGGAGAACGTCCTCGCGGCCTACCGCGAGGCCGTGGCCTCCGGCTACAGGTTCTTCTCGTACGGCGACGCGATGTTCATCGCCTGAGGGCGCTCACCTGGGCCGCCCGGAAGGCGGCGCGAACGACTTCGGCCTCGGCCTCGGTCATCCGGGGAGCCCCCTTCCGGAGCATCCCGACGAAATGGTCGACCTCCTCCCCTTTGGACGGGAAGCCGACGTTCGTCCCGGGCCCGCCCGTGTTCGACGTGGCGATGGGGAGGCGCGACTTCCTGTCGAGGACCGCCGTGAACGGAAGACCCGCGTCCCTCCCCGCCAGCGAGTCGAGGAGGTCCTCGGCCCCCTCGTTCTCCAGGGCCTGCTTTTCCCCTCTCTCGAGGACGGTCAGGCCGACCTTCTCGAAGTGGCGGTCGAGGACCTCTTTCGCCTCCGGCGTCGAGAGGACCGTCTCGAGCTTCCGGCACCAGCCGCACCAGGAAGCGTGGAAGACGACGAGGAGGTTCTTCTTCCCCGATCGCCCGGCCCTGGACGCCGCGGAGAGGGCCGCGTCGGCGGCCAGAGGCTCGGCCACGGCCCCCGGCCCGAAGAGGAGGGCCGCACCGAGGAGGAGCGCGAATATGGGACGTCGTCTCGACATGACGTCGGAGTGTACCCGCGCCCTGGGTCGCGGTCAGCCTCCGGGGCGGACCCTACTCGCCCGAGAAGATCCTGAGGACCCGGTCCGCTTCTGCCGCCGTCGACGGCCTCCAGCCGGAGCCGAACCCTGCGCCGAGAAGCTTGCGGAGGTCCCGCACCTCCATCCCGGCCAGCGCGGCGCGGAGCTTCTTCGCCTCGGCGGCGACCAGCTGCGCCTCGTCCGCCGCCGCGTCGCGCCGGAACGCGCGGGCCGCGTCCTCGGAGTCGGCGTACTCGGTCGTCCAGTCCTCGTTGAGGTAGGCGCGGAGGGCTTCCCGGAGGGCCGGGTAGCCGCGGGGGTCGACTGCTGCGGGCGGTTTCTGCGAGGTCGCGCTCATCGGGAAGCCTCCGGATAGGACGTCAGTACGTAGTAGATCTCCGAGTCGTTGTTCCACTTGAGGACGACGAGAGCGCCCTTGCACGGGACCGGGGCCTTGTCTCCCCGTCGCAGCGAGCGGCCGATGACGGTCCTGCCGTCGCCCTTCCACTCGATGACGAGGTTCGCGCGGGAGCCTTCGCGACTCACCCAGCGGTCCACCCTCTTGCGGTCCGCGGCGATCGCCGCCGTGACCACCTTCTCGGCGGTGGCGCGGTCGGGGTAGGTGGAGGCGGCGGAAATGCGGGAGTCCTTCTGAAGGCGCTCCCGGAGCTGGGCGTCGGTCAGTCCGACGTGGCGGGAGAGGGTGTGCCCGCCCCTCTTCTCGTCACGGGCGAGGTCTCTCGGTTGGGCGCCGTCCGCCGGGATCGTGGCTCCGGCTGCCGTGGCGAGCGCGAGGAGGAGGAGGATCGTAGAGCGGAGGGACGGGGGGAGGCAAAGACGCACGAGGCGGAGGTTAGCCGAAGCGTGACCTTTGCGCCCGTCGCCCGTGATCCGGGGACGAACGGCCCCCCATGCTCGACCGGCCGCTCCGTTTCGACCTCCTCGCGGCCGCCGCCACCATCCTCGGCCTCGTTCTCTCCAATTCGGCTCTCGTCCGCAACGGGCTATTTCCGGCGGCTCCGGCCGCGACCCCGCCCGGCGCCGGCGGGGGGCTTCGTCCTGCGGGGAGGAGCCTCGACCGATGCCGGGGCGTCTCCGAGAACGGTCTTGAGGGGGCAGATCGGGAGGGCGGGGCATTTCCCGCACCCGACGGCGAGGGCGATTGGGCAGAGCGTCATCGCGGCTCTCCTTCCCCGGGACGTTCGCGGAACGCCGGGGGTTCTCGTCTCATATCACGTCGCGCCCGGTCCTCTCAGCGATTCGGGCCGAGCTCCACCGAACGCGAGAGGAGCGGCGGACCGTCGAGGAGCCGGCTCTCGTAGCGGACGAGCTCGCCCTTCGTCGTCCCCGCCCACAGCGAGCCGTCGGGAAGGAGGGTGGCCGTCTGGAGTCCCGAGCCCGTCTGCCGGCCCGACCACGCGCGGTACGAGAGAGTTCGCCGGCCGGAGGCGTCGGGGAGGAGGGCCGCGAAGGCGTAGCGCGAGACGCCGTCCAGCCCCACGGCGATCACCTCGTCCCTCTCCGGGACCGGAACGACCCACATCGCGTCGAGCCCGGCAGCGTCGAGCGGAACGAACGCTCCCGACGCGAGGTCGAAGGCGGAAAGACCCGACGGGTAGATCCCGGCCGCGACGACCAGGCCGAGGCGCGGG
>CALMDF010000456.1 GCA_937864895.1 uncultured Holophagales bacterium
GGCTCTCGGGCTCGGGCCGCATCGTCCTCGGGAGCGCTCTGGCCGCCCTGACGGCCCTCGTCCTGGCGGAGAAGACCTGGCTGCACGCCGCCGTGGAGCGGCTGCGTTCCGAGGAGATCGCAGCCGGGGCGCGGTTCGCGGTCCTGGCCCTCGTCGTCCTGCCGATCCTCCCCGAAGGTCCCTTCGGTCCGGTGCCCGGCATCCGGCCCCAGGAGCTCTGGGCCCTCGTCCTCGTCTTCTCGGGCATCGGCTTCATCGCGTACGTCGCCGTCCGCTGGGCAGGCCCGGAAAAGGGCTGGGGGCTCGCCGGCCTCCTCGGGGGGCTCGTCTCCTCCACGGGGACGACCCTCACGTTCTCGCGCGAGAGCCGGAACGCGGGGGCCCCGGGAGGGCCGCTCGCCGTCGGCGTCGTGGCGGCCTGCTCGCTCGTCCCCTTCCGGGTGGCGATCCTGGCCGGCTTCCTGAGCCCGGCGATCGCGAAGGAGGCCCTTCCTCTCCTCTCCCTTCCGATGCTGGCCGGGCTCGGGGCGCTCTTCCTCCTCCTGCGCCGCCCCGCGGAGCCGGCGTCGGCGGCGGGCCCGGGGAACCCCCTGCGCCTCCTCGCGGCCCTCCAGATGGTCGCCGCGTTCCAGGTCGTCCTCTACGCGGTGGACGCCGCCAGGGACGCCTTCGGCTCGCAGGGGCTCCTCGCCTCCTCCGCGCTCGCGGGGCTCCTCGACGTCGACGCCCTCATCTACTCGATGTACAAGCTCGGGCAGCAGTCCACCGTCCCGGTGCTCGCCGCACGCGCCCTCGCCGTCGGGGTCCTCGCGAACACCCTCCTGAAGCTCGCGATGGCGGTCTCGGTCGGGAGCGGTTCGTTCCGCCGGCTCGCGGGCGTCGGCCTCGCCGCCCTCTCCCTGGCGAGCCTCGCCGGGCTCGTTCTCTTCTGACTCGTCTCCCCCCACGCTCGCCTGCCGGGCGAGAATGCACACTTCCCGTTGCCAGGCGCGCGGCGGCGCGCCGCAGGAGGAATCGCCATGAACGACTCCACGCTCTCACGCCGGAAGCTGATCGGGACGGCCGCCCTCGCCGGGGCAGCTGCCCTCCTGCCGCGCGACCTCGCCGCCCAGGCGCCCGCCCCGGCCCCGGCGGGGGCGCCCGGCGGGTACACGATCGTCACCTCCTCGAACGGTCTCGAGGCGGCGAAGGCGGCGAGACAGGCCCTCATCCAGGGCAGGGACCCGCTCGACGCGGCGATCGCCGGCGTGAACGTCGCCGAGCTCGACCCGGACGACGTCACGGTGGGCTACGGCGGCATCCCGAACGAGGAGGGCGTCGTCGAGCTGGACGCGGCCGTGATGGACGGACGGACGATGCGGGCCGGGGCCGTCGCCGCGCTCACGGGCGTGAAGACGCCGTCGAAGGTCGCCCGCCTCGTCATGGAACACACCGACCGCGTCTTCCTCGTCGGCGCGGGAGCCCGCCGCTTCGCGACGGCCCACGGCTTCCCCGACGAGAGCCTCCTCACCGAGAAGACCCGGAAGATCTGGCTTCACTGGAAGAACCGCCTCTCCGACCTCGACGACTGGATCGAGGCCGCCCGCGACGCCGAGGACCCGGACGTGAAGCGGTTCCTCGAAAGGTACGGGGAGGGGCTCTTCCGGCCGCAGGGGACGATCCACCTGTCGGTGAGGTCGGAGAAGGGCGACCTCGTGGGCGTCACGACGACCTCGGGGCTCTTCTTCAAGATCCCGGGGCGCGTCGGCGACTCCCCCGTCGTCGGCGCCGGCCTCTACTCCGAGAACGGCGTCGGGTCGGCCGGGTCGACGGGCCGCGGCGAGGCGAACCTCCTCACCTGCGGCTCCCACACGGTCGTCGAGTTCCTTCGCGACGGCCTCTCCCCTGAAGAAGCCTGCCTCCGCGCCCTGAAGCGGATCGCCGAGAAGACCCACCTCGTCCCGCGCCACCGCGACGCGAAGGGGCGCCCGAAGTTCAACGTGAACTTCTACTGCGTGAACGCCGCAGGTCGCGCCGCCGGAGCCGCGATCTGGAGCGGGAGCAAGTATGTCGTCGGCGACGCCGAGGGCGTCCGCAGGCTCGACAGCGCCTACCTCTACAAGAAGGATGCCTGAGCTCCCCCGGGCCTTGGCCGGGCCAGCCCAACGACGACCGGCGCGCCGCGGCGCGCCGTAGAGGAGACCGATGAACCGAATCCCCACCCGTATCGTCCCCACCCTCGTGCTCGCCCTCGCCGCGAGCACGACCGCGGCCGGTGCCGCGCCGAAAGGCCCAGAGATGACCGGTGACCTCCTCCCCTTCAAGGCCACCGAGACGACGCTCCCGAACGGCCTTCGGGTCATCGTCGTCCCGACGGGCTTCCCGAACCTCGTCTCCCTCCAGATCCCCGTCCAGACCGGCTCTCGCAACGAGGTGGAGCCCGGGAAATCAGGCTTTGCCCACTTCTTCGAGCACATGATGTTCCGCGGGACGAAGGCGTACCCGCCCGCCGCCTACCAGGCGATCCTCACGAAGGCCGGCGCGAGGCAGAACGCCTACACCACGGACGACTACACGAACTACCACACGACCTTCGCGAAGGAAGATCTCGAGAAGGTCCTCGAGATCGAGGCGGACCGCTTCCAGAACCTCCTTTACTCCGAGGAGGCGTTCAAGACGGAGTCCCGCGCCGTCCTCGGCGAGTACAACAAGAACAGCGCGAACCCGATCTCGAAACTCTTCGAGGCGATGCGGGACTCCGCCTTCACGACGCACACCTACAAGCACACGACGATGGGCTTCCTCAGGGACATCGAGGACATGCCCAACCAGTTCGCCTACTCGAAGGCCTTCTTCGACCGCTGGTACCGGCCGGAGTACGCGACCGTGATCGTCGCGGGGGACGTGGACCCTGCGAAGGTCCTCCCGCTCGTCGAGAAGTACTGGGGCTCCTGGAAGCGCGGCAGCTACAGCGTCGAGATCCCGGTCGAGCCCCCGCCGAGCGGCCCGAAGACGGTCCACGTGCCCTGGACGACGCCGACGCTCCCCTGGGTCGCCGTCTCGTTCCGCGGCCCCGCCTTCTCGACGACCGGCAAGGATTGGGCGGCCCTCGACGTCCTCCTCGACCTCGCCTTCGGCCCGACGTCCGACGCCTACAGGAAGCTCGTCGAGACCGAGCAGAAGGTCGACCAGCTCTTCCCCTACCTCCCGTCGAGCGCCGACCCGCAGCTGCTCACCGCCGGGGCGCGCGTGAAGAAGCTCGAGGACGCCGCCGCGGTGAGGGACGAGATCCTCCGGACCTTCGCCAGGTTCCGCTCCGAGCCGGTCCCGGCCCGCCGCCTCGCCGACGCCAAGGCGAACGCGCGCTACGGCCTCGTAAGGAGCCTCGACAACACGGACGCGATTGCAGGGACCCTCGCCCGGTTCGTCCGCTTCCGCCGCGAGTACGGGACGCTCAACGAGATTTTCCGCGTCTACGCCACCCTCACCCCTGAGGACCTCCGCGCCGCGGCGGAGAAGTACGTCACCGACGCCGGCCTCGTCCTGACGACCCTCTCCCACGAGGCGCCCCCGGCAGCCCTCGCGCAGCTCCCCGCCCTCGCGTCCTTCGCCCCGCCCTCGGGCGTTCCGGAGGGGCTCGCCGTCATCGAGAAGCCCTCGCCTCTCCCGCAGGTGACGTTCAAGCTCCTCTTCGCCGCCGGCTCCGCCCACGACCCGAAGGGAAAGGAAGGGCTCGCCGCCCTCACGGCCTCCATGGTCGCCGAGGCCGGCTCGAGGGAAACCGGCATCGACGAGATCCGGAAGGTCCTCTTCCCGATGGCCGCGACTTTCGGCGCGCAGGTCGACAAGGAGATGACCGTCTTCACGGGAAGCGTCCACCGCGAGAACGGCGGCGCCTACCTCGACACCGTCCTTCCACAGCTCCTCGACCCCGGCTTCCGCGAGGAGGACTTCAGGCGCCTCAGGGACGCCCAGAAGAACGCCCTCGTCCAGGACCTCGTCGCCAACAACGAGGAGGAGCTCGGCAAGGAGCGCCTCCAGGCCGTCGTCTTCGCGGGCACGCCGTACGCCCACCCGGCGCTCGGCACGATCGCGGGCATCGACGCCCTCACCCTCGACGACGTGAAGGCCTTCTGGAGGTCGGCCTACACGCGCACCGCGCTCACAGTGGGCCTCGCGGGCGACGTGCCCGCCGACATGAAGACCCGCTTCCTTTCGCGGCTCGGCGGTCTCCCGGCCGGCCCGGCCCTCCCGGCCCCGGCCGGCCTGAAGGGGCGCACCCCGGCGGCCCTCGAGGTCGAGATCGTCCGGAAGGAGACCCGCGCCACGGCGATCTCGTTCGGCCTCCCCATCGAGGTCACCCGCTCGCACCCCGACTTCGCCGCCCTCTCCGTGGCCCGGGCCTTCCTCGGCGAGCACCGCTCCTCGATGTCGCACCTCTACCAGAGGATTCGCGAGGTCCGCGGCATGAACTACGGCGACTATGCCTACATCGAGGCCTTCCCCGGGGGCATGTACCGGTTCTTCCCCCCGGCGAACGTGGCCCGCCGCGCGCAGCTCTTCGAGGTCTGGATCCGCCCCGTCGTCCCGGCGAACGGCCCGATGGCCCTGAAGATCGCGCTCCACGAGCTCGACCTCCTGATCCGGAAGGGGATCTCCGAGGCGGACTTCCTCGCGACGCGCGACTACCTGATGAAGAACGTCTACCTGCTGACCTCGACGCAGGGCGAGGAGCTGGGCTACGCCCTCGACTCGAAGTGGTACGGCACCGGCGACTACGTCCCGTTCCTGCGCGAGCGGCTCGCGAAGCTGACGCGCGCCGACGTGAACGCGGCGATCAGGAGGCACCTTTCCGCCGAGAAGCTGACGGTCGTCATGATCACGAAGGACGCGGAAGGGCTCGCGAAGGAGCTGCTCTCGACCGCCCCCTCGACGATCGCGTACGATGCCCCCAAGCCCCCTGAGGTCCTCGCTGAGGACAAGGTCATCGGAGCGCGGAAGCTCGGCCTCACGCCCGAGCGCGTCCGCATCACCCCCGTCGCCGAGATCTTCGCCCGCTGAAAGGAGACAGGATGCCCGCTGAA
>CALMDF010000457.1 GCA_937864895.1 uncultured Holophagales bacterium
AGGACCGACGTCCTCGCGGCCTACCAGCGCCGCCTGGAATCCGGAGACCCCGCCGTGGTGCGCCAGGCGGCCCTCGCCTGGAACCGCTGGGAGGAGCTGGCCTCGCACCTCGTCGCCGAGCTCGTCCCGACCGCCGAGGAGGACGTTCCGAAGGAGATCGCCCTCGCCCGGATCGAGGCGCACTACTTCGTCAACGGCGCGTTCCTCTCGTCCGACGACCAGCTGCTTCGAGACGTCGCGAAGGTCCGGCACCTGCCGGCCGTCATCGTCCAGGGGCGCTACGACATGGTCTGCCCCGCCGTCTCCGCCTGGGCCCTCCACGAGGCCTGGCCCGGGTCGCGCCTCGAGATCGTCCCTGCGGCGGGGCACTCGGCCGACGAGCCCGGAATCGTCTCCGCCCTCGTCGACGCGACGGAAGAGTTCAAGAAGCTCGGTTGACCGGGCTCGCTGGGGCAGGCCCGGGAGAACCGGAACTCCCAGCTTCACCGTCACGTCGTTTCGGCAGGAGGCCGCGTCCGGTGCGGGGCGTCTCGCGGCCGCCTGCTCCGCGCGGCCGGCGAGCTTCCAGCGCTACACGAGAGAAGAGCACGGGAAAAGCGGGCGCTAAGAGGTGTTCCCTGCGAGCGACGGCGGGATGGTTTATCCGGCGTCTCTGCCCTGGTGGGCCGAGCGACGGGGGTGAGTCCCGGAGCCGACCCCGAGCACGGCCGGGGACCCGATGGCGCGCGTCGCGCACCATCGGGACGGCCGCGCGGAGCAGGAGGCGAAGGGACCCGCCCCCGGGAACGAGGCTCCTTCCTGGTGCCCTCGTTCCCGGGTGCCCTGGTGCCCTTTGGTGTCCTGCCTACTTCTTCGTCACCCGGTTCAGCCGCGAGCGGATGATCTCGCGCTCGTAGACGATCTCCTTCGGCATCGTGCCCTTGAACTGGTCGAAGAACGCGTCCTGGTCGGAGAGCTCCCTCTTCCACTCCTCGTAGTCGATCGTCTGGGCGTCCTCGACGTCCTCCATCGGGACGGCGAGGTCCTTGAGCGGCAGGTCGGCCCACTTCGGCACCCAGCCGATCGCGCTCTCGGAGGCGCCGGCGCGGCCGCGGGCGCGGTCGATGATCCACTTCAGGATCCGCATGTTCTCGCCGAAGCCCGGCCAGAGGAACGAGCCGTCGGGGCCCTTGCGGAACCAGTTCACCATGAAGATCTTCGGGAGGGCCGGGACCTTCCCTTCCATGTTCAGCCAGTGCTCGAAGTAGTTCCCCATGTCGTAGCCGCAGAAGGGGAGCATCGCCATCGGGTCGCGCCGCACGACGCCTTCCTTGCCCACCGCGGCGGCCGTCGTCTCCGAGCCCATGGTCGCCCCGAGGTAGACGCCGTGGGTCCAGTTGAACCCCTGCAGGACGAGCGGGACCGTCGTCGAGCGCCGGCCGCCGAAGATGATCGCGGAGATCGGCACGCCGTTGCGGTCGTTCACGCGCGGCGAGAGGGCCGGGTTGTTCGCGGCCGGGGCCGTGAAGCGGCTGTTGGGGTGGGCGGCCTTCTCGGTCGAGCCGCGCTGCCAGGGCCGGCCGCGCCAGTCGATGAGCTCCTCCGGCGCGACGCCGTCCTTGCCCTCCCACCAGACGTCCCCGTCGGGCGTCATCGCGACGTTCGTGTAGAGCGTGTCGCGCTTGATCGTCTCCATCGCGTTCGGGTTCGTGGCGTAGTTCGTCCCGGGCGCCACGCCGAAGTACCCCGCCTCGGGGTTGATGGCCCAGAGCCTCCCGTCGGCGCCGGGGCGCATCCAGCAGATGTCGTCGCCGACGGTCCAGACCTTCCAGCCGTCGAAGCCGCGCGGCGGGATGAGCATCGAGAAGTTCGTCTTGCCGCAGGCCGAGGGGAAGGCCGCGGCGACGTACGTCGTCTCGCCGGAGGGCTCCTCGACGCCCATGATGAGCATGTGCTCGGCCATCCAGCCCTCCTGGCGGCCGAGGTAGGAGCCGATGCGGAGCGCGAGGCACTTCTTGCCGAGGAGGACGTTGCCGCCGTAGCCCGAGCCGATCGACCAGATCGTGTTGTCCTCGGGGAAGTGGCAGATGAACCGCCGCTCTGGGTTCAGGTCGAGCATCGAGTGGAGGCCGCGGTTGAAGTCGTTCGAGTCGCCGAGCATCCGGAGGGCGCGGGTTCCCATGCGGGTCATGATCCGCATGTTCAGGACGACGTAGACGCTGTCGGTTATCTCCACGCCCACCTTGGCCTGCGGCGAGCCGATCGGGCCCATGACGTAGGGGATGACGTACATCGTCCGCCCCTTCATCGAGCCGTCGTAGAGCTGGCCGAGCTTCCTGTACGCGTCTTCGGGCGCCATCCAGTTGTTGTTCGGCCCGGCCTCCTCCTTCGTCTTCGTGCAGATGAAGGTGAGGTGCTCGACCCGTGCGACGTCGGCCGGGTCGGAGCGGTGGAGGTAGCAGCCGGGCAGCTTCTCCTGGTTGAGCGGGATCAGGACGCCCGTCGACACGGCCAGTGCCGTCAGCCGTTCCTTCTCCTCCTCCGACCCGTCGCACCAGACGACGTGGTCGGGCTTGCAGAGCTTCGCGCTCTCCTCGACCCAGGCGAGCAGGTGCGGGTTGGCGGAAAGGGGCTTGCCGACGACGGCCTCGGTGGCGGTGCTCATGGCGCTCTCCTCCTCGCAGGGGTCGACCGAATCCGGACGGTCGAAGACCCCTATGATAATCGCGACATGACCGAACCGGGACCGCCGCTCTCGCTCCGCCTCCTCGGCCTCTACCCGAAGAAGGCCGGCTCCGCCGCGGTCGGAGCGGCAGCCCGTGCACACCTCCCTCGCTCCCTCCGCGAACCTCTCCTCGGGCGGTTCGCGGCCTCCTACGGGATCGACCTCGGCGAGGCGGAAAAGCCCCTGGCCGACTACGCGTCCTTCCTCGATCTCTTCACCCGGCGCCTGAAGCCGGGCTTGCGCCCCCAGGACCCGGCCGTGCCCGGCGGCCTCAACTCGCCCGTCGACGGCGCGCTCATCGCTTCCGGGCGCGTGGAGGAGGGGAAGCTCGTG
>CALMDF010000458.1 GCA_937864895.1 uncultured Holophagales bacterium
GGCAGGATGCGCTCCGGCCCGCCGGCCCGTCAACGCCCGCGTGCTAGATTCTGCCGTCCGCGCGCGGCCTGCGGTCGTAGTGCGCCTCAGGAGGCATTTCGTGGCATTTCAGGGCGTCGACTTCTACCAGCTCGACGGCCTCCTCTCCGAGGAGGAAAGGGCCGTCCGGGACCTCGTTCGCGACTTCGTCGACAACGAGGTCCTGCCGATCATCGAGGACTGCGCGTACGAGGGGCGGTTCCCCATCGAGCTCGTGCCGAAGATGGCCGCGCTGAACCTCTTCGGACCGACGATCTCCGAGTACGGCCTGCCGGGCCTCTCGAACGTCGCCTACGGGCTCATCACCCAGGAGCTCGAGAGGGGCGACTCGGGCATCCGGTCGTTCGCCTCCGTGCAGTCGTCCCTCGTCATGTTCCCGATCTGGAAGTACGGCTCGAAGGAGCAGAAGGACCGGTGGATACCGGCGCTCGCCAGGGGAGAGGCCATCGGGTGCTTCGGCCTCACGGAGCCCGACTTCGGCTCCAACCCGGGCGGGATGCGGACCGTGGCGAGGAAGGACGGCGACCACTGGGTGCTGAACGGCGCCAAGGCGTGGATCACGAACGGCTCGATCGCCAACGTGGCGGTCGTCTGGGCCAAGGTCGGCGGCTACGACGGGAGGATCCACGGCTTCCTCGTCGAGAAGGGGACGCCGGGGTTCACGACCTTCGAGCACAGGATGAAGATGTCGCTCAGGGCCGCGGTCACCTCGCAGCTCGCCTTCGAGGACTGCCGGATCCCGGAGGAGAACGTCCTCCCCAGCGTGGCCGGGCTCAAGGGGCCCCTCTCGTGCCGCACCCAGGCCCGCTACGGGATCTCCTGGGGCGGGATCGGGTCCGCGATGGCGACCTACACCTGCGCCCTCGACTACGCGAAGAGCCGGAGGCAGTTCATGGACCGGCCGATTGCCTCGCACCAGATGGTCCAGGAGAAGCTCGCCTTCATGATCACCGAGATCACCAAGGGACAGCTCCTCGCGCTCCAGCTCGGGAGGATGAAGGACGCCGGGACGATGAAGCCCGAGCACGTCTCTATGGCCAAGAGGAACAACGTCTGGGTCGCCCGCGAGTGCGCGAAGCTGGCCCGGGAGATCCTCGGCGCCAACGGCATCGTCGGCGAGTACCCCGTCTTCCGGCACCTCGCGAACATCGAGTCGGTCTTCACCTACGAGGGGACCCACGACATCCACACCCTCGTCCTGGGACAGGCCGTCACCGGGATTCCCGCCTACAACCCCCCCGCCGAATAGGGCGTCCGGCCGCGTTCTCCTGGCGGACCCTCGGCCGGTCCGCCAGGGGAACGGCCCACCGCTTTCCGCCGACCCCTTAGAATGCCCGCCGGATGGCCATCACCGGGAACCTCCGGACGATGCAGTTGTCGGAGCTGCTCCAATGGCTCTCCATGGGGCAGAAGACAGGTACGCTGGCCATTCGGGGCGGCGCGGGAGAGAAGCGGGTCTACTTCCAGAACGGCCGCATCATCTCCTCGTCCTCGACGATCGAGCGGGAGTACCTCGGCCACTTCCTCGTGGCCTACGGCTACATCACCGAGGAAGAGCTCACCAAGGCGATGGAGGTCCAGGAGGAGTCGAAGATCCTCCTGGGGAAGATCCTCGTCATGATCGGGGCGATCGCCGAGGAAGACCTCGTCGAGCTGATCCGCCTCAAGGCCTGCGAGACGATCTACGACATCTTCCTCTGGCCGGAGGGGGCCTTCCACTTCATCGACGGCGAGATCCCGCAGCGCCCGATGATCCCCATCGCCATCGACGTCGCGGGGATCGTGATGGAGGGGCTCCGCCGCTTCGACGAGTGGCAGCGACTCCGGGAGCGGGTCCGGTCCATGCACGAGGTGCCGACGATCGTCGCTCCCGTCGCCGTCGACGCCCTCGCCGAGCCCCAGCGCCTCATCCTGCGCGCCATCGACGGCCTCCGCTCGCTCGCCGCCATCGCGGAAGCGACCCACAACCCGGACTTCCCCGTCGCCAAGCTCGTCTTCGACCTCCTCGAGAGCGGCCACGCCGAGCTCTCGGCCTGCCCGCCCGCCGGCGCGCCCCCGAGTTCCGAGCTGACGCCCGAGGACCCCTACGAGACGGTGTTCGAGGACGCGGCAACGCCCCCCTTCGAGGGGGTCGCCGACATCGTGGACGAGCTGAACATCCCCCCTCCCCCTCCGGCCGCCCACCCTCTTGCGCCGAAGGATTTCAGCCGCTTCCTGCGCCGGACGCCGGAGGGCACCGCCCACGTCACCCGCCCGCAGGGCCCGGTGACGACCTCCCTGGCGGCCCCGGTCGGAGCGCCCCCCTCGGCCCCCCCACCCTCGACGAGCTTCCGCCCGGGGCCGCCGGCTTCCGGCGCGCTCCGGGCGCCCTCTTCCGGATCCCTCCGCGTCCCGGGAGCTTCCGCGGCGTCCCTCTTCGAGGTCGGGGCTCCGCCTGCGAACGTTCCCTGGCCGGTGGGCCCTCCTCCCTCGGGTTCCTTCCGCGCGGCCCAGGCGCCGCCACCGTCGTACGGCTCGCTCCGCCCCTCGCAGCCCCCTCCTTCGACGGTCTCCGGCCCGCCGGCCGCCCCGCCCGGGGCCTCCGGCGCGCTGATCGCCGCCACGGCGATCCCGGCGCTGACCCGCCCGATGGAGGAGCTCATGTCCTGGTCGTTCACGCCGAACGAGGCGTTCATCCTCTCCCGGATCAACGGGCTCTGGGACGTCAGGTCCATCGCGAAGATCAGCCCCTTCCCCGAGGGCGAGGTCCTCCGCGTCTTCGAGAAGCTCCACGACGGCGGCCTGATCCGCTGGCGCTGACGGGCACGCCCACGGTGGACTCCGGCTTCGCCCTGCCCCTCTTCCTGCTGACGCTCGCGGCGCTCGGGGCCCTTCTCGTCTCGCGTTCGTGGCGACGCTCGAGGGAGCTCGAGGCCCTTCGCGCCGAGCTGAAGGCCGCGAACGAGACCCTGAGCCTCCGGGCCGAGTCCCTCCAGCGAGTCCTCCACGCCTCCTCCGAGCTCAAGGCCCACCTCCCGATCGAGGCCGTCCTCGCGAACGTCGCCCGGGCCGCGGCCACGGGCCTCGGCTGCCGCCGCGTCCTGCTCTCGATCCGGGACAGGACGGAGGGGGCCCTCGTTCCGCGCGCCCACGTGGGCTTCGGGGACGAGTGGGCCGCACTCTCCGCAATGCGCCTCCCGGCGGATCGGGTCGCCGGCACGGCCCGTGGAGCGCTCCCCCCTTCTCCGCTCGCGTCCATCCTCCCCGAGCCGGCGCGCGCGAGCTTCGTCGCCGTCCCTCTCCTCGCCGACGACCACCTCGTCGGTCTGCTGGAGCTCGAGGAGCCCGAGCTCGGCGAATCCGACCCCGGAGACCGGAAGACCGTCGTCGAGCTGTTCGCCGGGCAGGCCGTCACGGCCATCCGGCTCGCGCGCGCCTACGAGACGATGCGGCTCGGCT
>CALMDF010000459.1 GCA_937864895.1 uncultured Holophagales bacterium
CGCTCGACGTTCTCGACGACGACGATCGCGTCGTCGACGACCATCCCGATGGCCAGGACGATGCCGAAGAGCGTCAGGAGGTTGATCGAGAAGCCGAGCGCGAGCATTCCGCTGAAAGTGCCGACGAGCGCGACGAAGATCGCCGTCGTGCAGATGACCGTCGCGCGGAAGCTCTGGAGGAAGAGGTAGACGACGAGGACGACGAGGATCACCGCCTCGAAGAGGGTGTGGACGACCTCCTCGATCGAGATCCTCACGAAGTCGGTCGTGTCGAGGGCGACGAGGTAGTCGATGCCGTTCGGCATCGTCTTCTTCAGCCCCTCCATCGTCTCGCGTACGGACTTCGAGACCTCGAGGCCGTTGGCGCCGGGCTGCTGGTAGACCGCGATGAGGGTGGCGGGCGCCCCGTCGAGCTTGTTCTCGTTGGTGTAGAGCCTGAGGCCCACGTCGGCGCGGGCGACGTCGCGGAGCTTGACGATCGCACTCCCGTCCTGGCTCGCGCGGAGGATGATCTTCTCGTACTCCGACGGCTCGACGAACCGCGGCTGGGTGACGACCGGGAAGGTCTGCTCGACCTTCCCGGTGCCGGGGCGCGCGCCGATCTGCCCGGCCCCGAAGAGGGCGTTCTGGTTCGCGACGGCGCCCTGGAGGTCGCTCGTCGTGATGCCGAGCGAGGCCATCCTGTCGGGGTCCATCCAGATCCGCATCGCCTGGTCGGGAGTCCCCATGACCGCCGCGTCGCCGGCCCCGTTCACCCTCTTGATCGCGTCGAGGACGTAGACGTTCGCGTAGTTGGCGACGTAGTCCGGCTTGTACCGCCCGTCCTTGTTGAAGAGCGCGATGAGCATCATGATGCTCGACGACTTCTTCTGGACCGTGACCCCCTGCGACTTGACGAGGTCGGGGAGCTGCGGCAGCGCGAGGTTCACCCGGTTCTGCACCTGGACCTGCGCGATGTCGGGGTCGGTCTCGAGCGAGAAGAAGACGGTGAGCGTCATCATCCCGTTGCTCGAGCTCGTCGACGTCATGTAGAGCATGTTGTCGACGCCGTTGATCTGGGCCTCGATGGGGGCGGCGACCGCGTCGGCCACCGTCCTCGAGTCGGCCCCCGGGTAGACGGCCGTGACCGTCACCTGCACCGGGGTGATCTGCGGGTACTGCGCCACCGGCAGGATGAACATGCAGACCCCGCCGGCGATGACGATGATGAGCGAGACGACCGTCGCGAAGATGGGCCGCTGGATGAAGAACTTCGAGAACACGGCTCGCCTCGCCCCGTCAGCCGGCGCTCTTGGCGCCGGCTGACTTCACCGTCACCGGGCTCCCGGGGCGCAGCAGCATGCCGCCGTCGACGACGACGCGGTCGCCGACGGAGAGCCCCTCGTCGATGAACCAGTCGTCCCCGTGCCAGCCGCCGGCCACGACGGGGCGAAGCTCGGCCTTGCCGTCGGGCGAAACCACCCAGACGAAGCTTCCCTTGGCCCCCTGCTGGACGGACCGCTGAGGCACCAGGATCGCCTTCGGGCGGACGGCCCCGTGGATTCGGGCGCGGACGTGCTGGTTTGGACGGAGGAGCCCGTCCGGGTTCTGGAAGCTCGCCCTGACGAGGAAGGTCCCGGTGGACGGGTTGAAGGACGGGTCCGCGAAGGTGATCCTGCCCCGGTTCGGGAAGGGCGCGCCGTCCGGGAGGAGGATTTCGACTTCGTACTGCCCGCTCTTCGGCGGGACGACGATCCCCTTGGCGATCCGGTCGCGGAGCCGCTGCATCTCGCCCTCGGAAAGGCTGAAGTTGACCCACATCGGCGAGAGGACCGCGACCGTCGTCAGCTGGCTGTTCTGAGAGCTGATGTAGGTGCCGTCCTGCTGGAGGGCCGCCGACGTGATCCCGGTCACGGGGGACGTGATCGTGCAGTACGAGAGGTTCAGCTCGTAGCCCGCGAGCTCGGCCTTCGCCTGCTCGACGCTTGCCGCGGTCGATTCGAAGTGCCCCGTCGCGTCCTCGAGGTCCTTCTGCGAGAGGGCGTTCTCCGCCGCGAGCGGGCGGGTGCGCTCCAGGTTCAGCCGCGCGGTCTCGAGAGAGGCCTGCTGGCGGGAGAGCGCCGCTTTCGCGGCGTCCACCTGGACCTGGAACGGCTTTCTGTCCATGAGGAAGAGGACGTCTCCCTCCCGGACGAACGCTCCCTCGGTGTAGACCCGGCGCTCGAGAAAGCCGTTGACGCGCGCCTGGATGCTGACCTGGCGGGAACTCTGGGTCTGGGCGATGTACTCGGCGGAGATCGGGACGTCGCGCGCGGCGACGGTGACGACCGAGACCTCCGCTGGCGGCGGCGCAGCCGCCGGCTTCGCCCTCGTGCAGCCCGCGAGAAGCAGGACGCCCAGAGCGAGGAGGCCGCACCGGTTCCCGGTCCGTCCGCCGAACGATTGCAGCTCGTCTCTCCCGCCTGACATGAAGCGTCCGGTCTGGGCCATCTCGTCCTCCTGCGCCATTCGGAGTAACAACGGACCAGCGTCGACGGTGGGATCGACGTCGATCCGACCTGAGACATAGTCGTCGCCAAACGGGCTTCGGCGCCGGGCCACGAACAGGTCAGCCCCGAACGTTTTTGGACGCCTCGCCGGGGAGTCAGAATAAGAGCCTTGCTGCTTCGCCGCAAGGCTCGATATCAGCGCTTTCCCGGAGCCGGACCGGAATCAGCCGGGGCGGCTTCTCGCCCTCCTCCGGTGCTCCCCGGCGACGTCGACGACCCGACTCTGGATCGCCAGCGGTCGCGCCGGCGGGACGAGCAGGTGTCCCACCTTCGACCGGAAGAACTCCTTCACGGTCTCCCAGTCGTCCCGGCCTTCGCCCGGCAGCGCCGACTCCCTCTCGGCGTCCTCGAACCACGTGAGCGCCCGGAGCAGGAGTGCGTCGTTCACCTCCTGGCGGAAGACGCGCCGGATCGAGGAGAAGCACTCGGCGATGCCGAGCCCGTTCGACTGGAGGGTGACGTAGAGGTCGAAGAAGTCGCGGCGTGTCCCGCGGTCGAGGATCGCGTGGAGCTTCGTCGCGAGGAGACCCGTCACGTTCAGGCGCTGGTCCTCGACAAAGGGGAGGAGCTCGTCGACAGCTGAAACGGCGACGTCGGCGCCATTCCTGTCCGGCTCGAGGAGGTCGACGCTTCGAGCGGGAACCCTCATGCCCCGGTCGCACGCGGCGGCTTCGGCGAGGCCGCGGCTCTTCGGGCGCCACCCGGGGCGCCTCAACGCCTGGTGCAGCGCGAGCCAGGGAAGGCCCGACGCGAAGCTGACGGCGGCGAGGTCTCCGTAGTTGAAGCAGTAGAACGCGAGCTGGTGTCCGGGCACCAGGCTCTCGGGGACGAGGTTGTAGAGCGCCTCCCGGACGGGCCGGGGCAGGTCTCGCACCCGGTACGACGGTGTCGGGAGCGTGTCGAGGAGCTTGTAGACGGTCGCGCGTGAAGGGGGCTGGATGCGGGCCCGCCGGCAGCGCCTTCCGATCTCGGCGAGGGCCTCGGTCATGCCCGGCCGATCCTGGCCCGAGAACGCCTCGGCGACCGCGTCCAGGACGCGAGGATCGAGCCGCGAACGCCCCCGATCCGATCGCGGGCGACGGTTCGAGCCGCCGTCCGGCGAGCCCAGGCGCCGTTCTGCGCGCCGAAGCGAGGCGGCGAGGTCGAAGGGAGCCATCGCGGCCTTAATTCTAGACGGATTTCACCCTATCGCAAGACAGTTCCGCGGAACCAGCGGCCCGGCCCGGAGGAACCGGGCCGGGCGCGTTAGACG
Organism: uncultured Holophagales bacterium; assembly: GCA_937864895.1. Taxonomy (GTDB): domain Bacteria; phylum Acidobacteriota; class Thermoanaerobaculia; order UBA5066; family UBA5066; genus UBA5066. The sequence goes on from CALMDF010000459.1 coordinate 3,781, forward strand.
CCTGCAGCTACTTCTTCTGGAGCAGGGTGAGCTTCATCGCCTTGCCGGCGAGATTGGCGGACCCCTCGACCCCGGCCGGCGTGCACGTGAGAACCCAGACGACCCCGTTCTTGGGGTTCGTCAGGATCACCTGGTTCCCGCTGACGCCTCCCGGCATCGTGAGCTGCTGGTTTCCCGCCGTGACGGTGAACTCGACGTAGGAGCCGTCGTTCTTGGCGACCTTGATGGTCCCCTTGCCGGCGACCGTCTTGTCCTCGGACGCGACCGCGTAGTCGAAGGAGGTGCCGACCTTGAGCCCCTCGCCGCACTGGGCCGGGGCGGACGGGGCAAACGCGAGGACGGCGCCGACGAGGACGGAAGCGCCGATGAGGAACGGATGACGCATGTTGCAGATCTCCCTTCGCCGCCGATGATAGTTCGGCCCCGGCCGCCGGGTGTGCCCCTGGTGCGATGGCGTCGCTTTTCGGCAACTCGCGCCGTCCCGTTCCGGACACCGCTGCTGGTGCTAGCCTTCCCGGGAGCGATGGGACACGGCGAGCGCGAGGATCCCGGTTCGATCGGAGCTGCCGCAGGTGGCCGTCGTCGGGGAGGCCCTCTTCCCGGCCGGCGCATCTCCGGGGCCTGCCTCGTCGCCTGCATTCTCTGGCTCGTCGCCGGCCCGCTCGGTGCACAGTCGGCCCCTCCTTCCGCCGCCCCCCCCGAAAAGCCCGTGGCGTCAAGCGTGAACAAGCCGGTGCCGGCAAAGAAGAAGCCGAAGCCGAAGGACCCCTTCACGGCCGCGCAGAGGCGCGAGCTGGAGAAGATCGTCGAGGAGGCCCGGAAGGCCCTCGTGAAGGAGCGCGAGGAGGTCGAGGCGGCGATGGCGCAGCTTCGGGCCGAGCGCGAGGCCCTCGAGCGCGAGAAGGCCGAGGTCGCGGCGAAGCAGGCAGCCGTCGAGGAGCACGCGGCGAAGGTCGAGGCGCTCGCGACGGAGCTGGAGACGCAGAGGCTCCGCCTCGACGAGATCTCCCAGTCGATCCCGACGCTCGTCCAGCCCTCGCAGGAGCTCGCCGAGCGCCTCGCGAAGCTCGAGGAGACGTCCCGCAAGAAGCCCGAGCTCCCGTCGGAGGTCGTTTCCGCGGGGGACTTCCCGGGCTCGATCCGGATCCCGGGGTCCCTCGGCGCGATCAAGTTCGGCGGCTCCGTCTGGGTCAGCGCGGTGAGCACGCTGGACGCGCTCGGCTCGGACGATCGCTTCCTGACGTACACCATCCCCGTCGTGGGCGACCCGGGGGCCGAGAAGGGACCCCGGACGTCGTTCTGGGCGAATCCGAGCAGGCTCAACTTCGACTTCCGGACGAAGGGCCCGGGCGACAGGGCGATCCGGTCCTTCGTCGAGGGGGATTTCGCCGGTCCCTCCAACGGGTTCCGGCTCCGGCACGCCTACGTCCAGTACGGCGGGGTCCTCGCGGGCCAGACCTGGTCGACGTTCTCCGACCCGGACGCGGACCACGGCGACCTCGACTTCGAAGGCGTGAACCCGGAGAACGTCCAGCGGCAGGCGCAGTTCCGGTACACGCGGCGCGTCCTCCCCTCGCTCCTCATGGCCGCGGCGGTCGAGTACCCGAACGCCTCGCTCACCGACACGGACGGGCAGACCGTCCGCGCCGTGAACCAGACCCCCGACTTCGTCCTCCGCGCCACGTGGACCCGGTGGGCCGCCACCCGCCTCCAGGGGTCCGCCGTCCTCAGGAACATCCGCGGGGAGTCGGCCTCCCGTCCCCACGAGACCCAGAAGGCGACCGGATGGGGACTCTCCGCAAGCGGGACGCTCTCACAGCTCCCGTGGGCCTCCCGCGACGAGATCACGTTCCAGGTCAACGGAGGGACGGGAATCGCCCGGTTCATCAACGACCTGAACTCGGCCGGGGGCCAGGACGGCGCCTTCGACCCGGCCACCGGCGAACTCGAACTGCTGAGCCACTGGGGCTGGTACGCGGCCTACCTCCACCGCTGGCGCGGGCGGGCGGGAGAGCCGGGCGAGATGCACTCCTCTGCCGTCCTCGGCAACGTCCACGTGGACAACCTCGAGTTCCAGGCTTCCAGCGCCTACCGGACCACGAGCCGCTTCAGCCTGAACCTCGTCTGGACCCCGGCCCGCAACTCGGACCTCGGCATCCAGTACATCTGGGGTCAGAGGACGAACCGCAACGGAGCCTCCGGCGAGGCCCGTCAGATCCAGGTCCGCGCGCGGTACAACTTCTGACGCTCGCCGGAGGATTTCCGGCGGCATCTGCCTTGCACGCCGCTACGAGGGACACTTTTCAGGACTTTCCGACGAACGGCACGCCGTGCTCCTCATGACCCCGGAAAGAAAGGAACCTCCGATTATGGTGACTGAGCCGACCCCATCCCGCAGCCCATGGCGAGCGACGCGGGGCCTCCTGGCCCTGCTTTGCGCGACCCTCCTCGTCCCGGGTGAGGGCATCCTCCTCGCGCAGGCGGCCCCCGCCGCCCCGGCTCCCGCCGCGGCGAAGCTCTCGCCGGACCAGCTCGACTCCCTCGTGGCTCCCATCGCCCTCTACCCCGACTCGCTGCTGGCCCAGACCCTCGCGGCCTCCACCTACCCGCTGGAGATCATCCAGCTGCAGCAGTGGCTCGCGAAGAACAAGAACCTGAAGGACAAGGCCCTTGCCGACGCCGTCGCCAAGCAGCCGTGGGACCCGGCCGTCCAGGCGATGGCGCCCCTCCCCGACGTCGTCAAGCGGCTCGCGGACGACATCCAGTGGACCACCGACCTCGGCAACGCCTTCCTCGACCAGCAGAGCGACGTGATGGACGCCGTCCAGCGGAGGGGAAAGAAGGCCCAGGACAAGGGCGCCCTGAAGGCGACCGAGCAGCAGAAAGTCGAGACGAAGG
>CALMDF010000460.1 GCA_937864895.1 uncultured Holophagales bacterium
GTCTCCGGCGAGACGCGAGAGCCGGTCCACCTCCTCGAGCATCGTGCCGACGACCTCTCTGAGGTCCTCCTCGCTCCGCGCGCTGCGGAGCCCCACCTCGCCGACGCTCCGGAGCGCGGTCAGCGGCGTCCGCAGCTCGTGGGCGGCGTCGGCGGTGAAACGGCGAAGCTGCTCGAACGACCTCTCGAGCCGCGAGAGGGTGTCGTTGAAGGCGTCGCGCAGCTGCTCGAGCTCGGCGCTCGCCGGCTCGATATCCATCCTTCCGTGCAGCTGCTCCGCGGTGATCTGCCGGGCACGATCGGCCATCCGCGCGAGCGGCGCCAGCGCCTTGCGCGAGAAGGCCCATCCGGCCAATCCACCGACGGCGAGAACGGCGGCGGAGAGGAAGGAGAGCTCGAACCAGACGCTCCGCACGAGGGCTCGCGTGGGCGCCTCGGAGACGCCGGCACGAACGAGGAAGCGGCTCTCGCTCGCCCTGACGAGTTCGGTCATCATGCGGACCGGCCCGACGGGCAGCTCGACGGTGCGTGCTCCGCCCTCCTCCGCGTCGACGAGGCTCGGCGCGGGTCCGAGCCCGTCCGAGCAGAACGTCCCTGCCGTAAGAAGGAGCTCACCCGCGAGGCTCCACACCTCGACCCGGTGGCCTCCCCCCTCCTCCTCCTCCACGTGCTTCCCGAGGAATCCGCCGGCCCAGGCTGGCCGCTCGCCCTCGAGAACGAGCGCGCGCGCCGCGAGCTCGATGTCCTCGTGCGCGCGGTGGTCGAGCGCCGCCCCGGCGTGCCGGCCGAAGGAGAGCCCTGCCACGACCGAGTAGGCGCAGAGGCAGACCGCGATGAGAAGGCCATACCCGACGGTGATCTGCGTCCGGAGGCTTGCCGACCCCCTGTACAGACGGACGGCGCCGGAGAAAGGGCCCCGGGCGGTCACCCGTCGCCTTCGCGGATGGTGTAGCCGACGCCGCGCACCGTGTGGATGAGCCGGACGGCGTGTCCCTGATCGACCCGTTTCCGCAGCCGGGCCACGTGGACCTCGATCACGTTGTCGAGCGGCGTGGAGCGATCGGTCTCCTTCCAGACGTCTCGCGCGAGCATCTCGCGCGAGACGAGCGACCCCTTGTGCCTAACGAGGTAGGCGAGGAGCTCGAACTCCCGGACGGTCAGCTCCACGACGCTGCCGGCTCGGGTCACGGTTCGCTCCGTCAGGTCGACCGCCAGGTCGGCCACGGCGAGACGCGTGAGCTGATCGCCACGCCCCCGGCGGACGAGGGCGCGGACACGGGCCAGCAGCTCCGGGAATGCGAAAGGTTTCGCCAGATAGTCGTCGGCGCCCGCGTCGAGCCCCTCGACGCGATCTTCGACCGAGTCCCGGGCCGTGAGCACCAGGACGGGGCAGAGGATCCCCTTCTGCCGGAGGGCTCGCAGGATCTCCAGGCCGTCCCTGCCCGGCAGCATCCGGTCGAGCACGACGAGGTCGAACGGGCGGGTCGAGGCCAGGAAGAAGCCTTCTTCGCCGGTTCCCGCGGTCGAAACGTCGCAGCACTCGGCGACGAGCCCGTCCCGGAGGGCCTTCGCGACGTTCTGTTCGTCCTCGACGACCAGAACGGACGGACCCTGGACGATCTCTGAAGCTCCGGGAACGCCCGCCCTGCGCACGCTCCATTCTAGAGCGTCATCCGAGAGAAGGTGGCGGGCACCGGAGTCGTCGCGGTCGGCTCCGGTGCCCGCCGAGGAGGAGAGGGGCATCGCCCCGGGATCCGATCAGTCGGGCTGGTGCGTCGTCACGACGGAGGAGTCCGGCGGGAGCGACTTCTGCATGGCCCGGCTCGTCGCCGAGGCGGGCTTGGTGGTGTTCCACCAGATGCCGCCCGGCCCGAAGTACTTCTGGAGGGAGGTGGCGAGGTTGACGTCGAACGTCGTGTTCCAGACGCCGAGGTCCGAGTCGAGGCCGAGGCCGAAGGAGTTCACCTTGGTCGCGTGGCAGGAGACCGAGCAGGAGTTCGGCATGCCGCCCTTGTCCTGGTACTTCAGCGTCTTCTCGGGCGAGATCGTCTCGAAGACGTGGCCGGCGATGTCGTAGGTCTCCGCGGTCACGGCCGTCTTGGCCATGTGGCACTCGGTGCAGCGCCCGAGCCCCATGCCGCGCTCCGGGCCGTAGGGGTGGAAGGAGTGGGCGGCGGTCACGGCGCCGATCTTGACGACGTTCTTGTCGTACTCCGCGACGTCTTCCTTCTTGATCGTCTCGAAGGGTCCGTGGGTCGCGTGGCAGGCGAGGCAGAGAGTGTTGTTCTCGACCTTCGTCGCGATCGTGACGTTGCCTTCCTTGTACGTGTCGATGACCTGGTACTTGTTCTTCGTCCGCATGTGCGGGTCGTGGCACTCCGTGCAGCGGACCGGGTGGAACTGGTAGGTCGGCTTGCTGGAGTTGTCGAAGTCACGCGACTGCTGGTGGTGCTGCTTCGGCGTGATCCCGTCCGGCCAGACGCCGGCCGCGTCGGTGTAGAAGTCCTTGAGGGGGGCCGCGGTGCCGGGGTACCAGGACGTCTTCGTGTCGTCCTTGTAGGGCCACTCGTGGGTCTTGTTCGGGACGGAGAAGACCCGGACGTGGCACTGCGCGCAGACCTCGTTCGCCTTCGCCGTCGTCGCCTTGGCGGGGTTGAAAATCTGGGCCTTGTCGCCGCCGTAGAGGATGTGGTTCGAGCCGGGGCCGTGGCAGGCTTCGCAGTGGACGTTGACGATGTCGAAGTTGCCGTCACCGTCGAAGTCGAAGTAGCTCGGGTCGTCCTGCTTGTAGAGCACGGCGACGTACGGGTGGTAGACGTACTCGCCGGCGGCCGTCTTCTCCATGCTCCGGATGCCGGTCGTGTGGCAGCCGACGCACTTCTTCGACTGCGTGCTGCCGTTCTTGGCGGCGAGATCGGCGGCGGCGACGGTCTTCGCGAAGAGCGGGGCCTTCGTCGTCGCGTCGTACCAGTTGTTCGGGTTGTAGAGGACGTAGCGTCCCTTGACGTCGTTGTACTGGATGGGAGAAGTGTAGACGTCCTTCGAGAACGTGCCGTCACCGAGCGGGACCCGGAGGACGAACCGCTGCTTGCCCCACTCGACACCGCCGTGCGTGTAGAGGACCGGCATCTTCAGCTCGCCGATCGTCACGTAGTAGGTGTTCGCCTCGAGGGAGAGCTTCGGAGCGTTCGGCTTGTAGGGGTCGAAGACCGAGGAGATGGTGTTGAAGTCGAGCCCCTGCTTGAAGTCGTCGACGCCGTTCTTGTCGTAGTCGTTCGTGACGCCCATCCCGAGCTTGAGGGCGTTCGCCGCGAGCGGGCGCCGGTAGGCCTTGGCGTGCGCCGTGTCTCGCCAGGTGGAGTGGCCCTGGTGGCAGGCGATGCAGTACTCGGAGCCGACGTAGACGCCGGCCTGGACCTCGGCGGCCGTGTAGTAGCTGTCGAGGACCTTCGCCAGCGTCCCGTTCTGGATCGTGCGTGCCGCGGTCACCGCGACCGGCTGTTCGTGGGCCGGCTCGGTCTCGACGCGCTGCGCGGTCGCCGGGAGCGCGAGCACGGCGAATGCGAGGGCGGCCGTTCCCTTTCCACTGACTTTCATGCGTTCCTCCTGAATCCCTTTCCTCCGGAGCGGGCTCCGGTCATTCCTCGAAGAGCTTCGGTTCGTGGTTCGAGCCGTGAACGGCCCTGTGACAGCTGATGCAGTTCCTGTAGCGACCCTTCGTCTGGTCGTGGGTCGACGGGAGATTCGAGTGGCACTCGAGGCACAGCGGCTGGATGGCGCGGCGGGTCAGGAGCCTCGGGTTCGTGGAGCCGTGGGGCTGGTGGCACGCGACGCAGCCGTTGACCTCGCGCGGGGCGTGCGGGAAGACCCAGGGGCCGGCCTTCTCGGCGTGGCAGTCGAGGCAGGGGCCGCCGTTCCCGAGGAGAGTGAGGCGGCCGACGCGGGTCTTGCCGTGGACCGAGTGGCAGTTGGTGCAGTCGAACGGGCGGGAGCCGTCGCGGTGCGCGTACGGGAGCTTCGCGGCGCTCTTCTGGGACTCGTGGCAGGAGCCGCAGAGGTCGTGCGGCCGCGCGCCGAGGAGGGGATCGGCCTTCGGCGCGTCGTGGCCCGAGGCGTGGCAGGAGAGGCAGCCGACCTGCCCGCGCGCGTGGGCGGGCGTGGTCAGGGGAGTCGTCCCCGAGGCGGCGTGGCACGAGAGGCAGGCCCCGGGGGCGGGTATGCGCGAGATGTTCTCCTTCTTCGGGTCGTCGACGTGGGCCTTGCCGTCTCCGTGGCAGGCGACGCACGAGGAGGAGAAGACCGCCGGGCTCCGCCGGGTCATCGCGGCGCCGTGGGGCCCCCGGGCGAAAGCGGAGGCGACGTCTTCGTGGCAGGCGCCGCAGGTGGCCGCATCGACGGTCTCGCCGAAGGCGGCGGGCGACAGGAGGAGCCCGAGGAGGAGGAGGGTGGTCTTCACTTGGAGAGCTCCCAGCGCAGGACCAGGCCGTAGCGCGTCGCGCGGTAGTCGTCTCGGCCGGCCCGCTCCTCGTCGTATTCCCAGTACTGGATGAATCCCGATGCCTCGAGGGATGCGGGCAGCTTGACGGAGAGTCGGCCCTGCGCCGTCCAGGCCAGGACGGGCCAGGTATCGCCTCGGTCCTCGATGCGCGTGGCGTCAGCGCTCAGAGTGACCGGGCCGAAACCCGTCCGGGCCGTCGCGGTGAGCGTGAGGAGCGAGAGGTCGTAGATCGACGTGCCCTGAGTCGCGACGCCTCCGGCCCCGGGGAAGACGATCCCGGTCTCGCTCGTCAGGTCGACGGCCTCCACGTCGAAGGAGAAGCCGTGAGGACCCTTCGCCGCGTCCCAGGCCAGGGAGGCGCCGCCCGAGGCGTTCCTGCGGTCGAGGCCGGCAACGGCGGACGGGTTGTCTGCCTTCTCGTAGCGTCCGTGGACGGCGGCCGAAAATCCCGCGCCCAGCTCGCCCCGGAGGCGGCCGCGGAGACGATCGACGGTCTCGGGATCGGTGCGGAAGGCGAAGTCGGTGAAGGACCCGTGCTCGTAGTCGACGTTGAGCCGGAGCCGGGCGGGGAGGACGACGTTGAACCCCGCGGCGAGGCCCTCGGTGTCCCGGGTGACGTCGGTGAGCGGCGCCGAACTGCTCGCCTTCCACGAGACGTCGCGCGTCGCGAGGAAGCCTCCCGCCCAGACACCGAAGCGCGGCTTCTCGAGGGCGAGCTCGGCACGGCCCATGAGGTCGCGCGTGTCGAAGAGGCCGGTCTCGTTCACCGTCCCCGGGATCTCGAGCCCCCCGCCAGCCGGGTTCGAGATGCGAAGCAGGCGCCGGCCGAGGAGCGTGGAGTCCGTCGTCCGGTCCCGGGCATCTCCAGTGAGCCGGAGGACGAACCCGCCGCCAAGCCCGATGCCGAGGCGCAGGTTCCCGGCGAGAGTGTCGAGGCTTGCCGAGCCGATCGTCTGGTCGACGTGCTCGACCTTGCCGATCGAGCCGCCACCGAGGCCCCAGGCGACCGAACGGTCGCCGGTGGCATCGAGGTCCGAGCCGCTCCACAGCATGCCCGCAACGGCCTCGAAGCGGTCGGTTCTGTACGAAGCCGCGGCGCGGGCACCGGGGATCTCCTGCTCGTCCTTCCGAGTCGAGGCCGCGCTCGCGAAGACGTCAACGTCGTTTCCGGGTCCGTCGGGGAACCAGCGGTTCTCCCTTCGGAAGAACCCGTAGGAAGGCTCGACGGAAAAGTGGAATGGGCCGTCCGCGGTGGTCTCGAACCGAAGCGCCGCTTCGGTGAAGGCCTCGTCGAGCTCGACGCGGAGGGGGTAGAGCTCGTTGAGGCCGAAATAGGGCTGATGGATGGTGCCGCTCCGGTCATGGCGTCGGAGGTTCAGGGAGAACTTCCCCCAGGAGCTGCCGTCCCAGGTCACGGACCCGCGCCAGCGCTCGATGCGCCAGAGGTCCGAACGAGAGCCGGCGTCGGCCTCCGCGAGGCCGAGGAACGACCAGCGTTTGTCGAAGTCGAGCTCGAATTTCCAGCAGTCGTTCGGCAGCCAGGCGAAGTGCGCGGCTTCAGCCGGCTCGGCGCCTCCGAAGCCCCACGCCGAGATCTCGAGCTTCTCTCTCCCGTCGGCGCCACGGGCCGAGACGGCGAGCTCCTCCAGGAAGAAGCCCTCTCCGAGGAAATACTGGCTCTTGAAGGCGTCCGCCGAGCCCGAGGTCGAGAGCCCGGCGACACCCGCCGCGACCGACGCGGCGACGGACTGGGCCTCGAGAGTCCGATGGGCGGCGAGGACCGCTCCCAGGCAAGTGGCGAGAGCGAGTGAGCGAGCGAGACGGGTCACTCCGCAGGCCCCTTTCTCCGGCGGACCTCATTCATTCCGGGCGAGTCGAGGTCCGAGTCCGATACGAGAGAAGGTACCGCCGGGCGACTTCCCGGATCCTGAAGACTCCCTGAAGACTGGTTCAGGAATGGCGACTCCGGCGCCCTCCGACGTGCCCGGGGGCGAGGGCTCCTCCCCCGCCGCACGGCCTGCCGGCAGGCCGCCGGCGCGGCGCGCGACCTCGGCCTCCCGCCCGACTCCCTCGATGTCTGCGTCGCCGTGCCCGGCAGCGAGGCGAGGGCCGTGGTCCTCGGGAACCCTGACGATCGTCGCGAGCGACGTCGCGCGGATCTTCCTGCAGAACTCGATCAACC
>CALMDF010000461.1 GCA_937864895.1 uncultured Holophagales bacterium
ACCGCGCCCACGTGATCCTGCCGACGCACGCCCTCCTCGACGGCGCGCGGGAGCAGGCCCTCGGCGGCGCGAACATCGGGACGACGTCCCGGGGGATCGGGCCGGCCTACGAGTCGAAGGCGAACCGGACCGGCATCCGGATCGCCGACCTCGTCGACCCCGACCGGTTCGTCTCCCTCGCCCGGCCGCTCCTCACGCACCAGGCGGCCGTCCTGTCGCACTTCTACGGCCTCGACGCGCCGAAGGTGGACGAGACGATCGACACCTACCTCGAGTGCGCCCGGCACCTCGCCCCCCACGTGGCGGACACGCGGGCGCTCCTCAACGAGAAGCTGGCCTCCGGGGCCCGTCTTCTCTGCGAGGGGGCCCAGGGCGTCATGCTGGACGTCGACCACGGGACCTACCCGTTCGTGACGTCCTCCTCCTGCGGCCCGGGCGGCGCCTGCACCGGCCTCGGGATCCCCCCGTCTGCCCTCGGCCCCGTCATCGGCATCATGAAGGCCTACACGACGCGCGTCGGCTCCGGCCCCTTCCCGACCGAGCTCTTCGACGAGACGGGCGAGCGCATCCGGACGCGCGGAAACGAGTTCGGGACCGTGACCGGGCGGCCGCGGCGCGTCGGCTGGTTCGACGCCGTCGTGGCGAGGACGAGCCTCCACGTCGGGGGCCTCGACGCCATCGCCCTCACGAAAATGGACGTCCTCGACGACCACGACGAGGTCCGCATCTGCGTCGCCTACGAGGTGAACGGGAAGACCGTGACCGAGGTTCCCGCCCGCTCGGACCACTACGAGTTGGCGAGACCGGTCTACAGGTCGTTCCCCGGCTGGAAGAGGTCGATCGTCGGCATCGACGACTTCGCGGCGCTCCCGGAGGCGGCCGCCGCCTACGTCGCCGCGCTGGAAGAGGCCGTGGGAGCCCCGATCACGCTCCTGTCGACGGGCCCGAAGCGGGAGGAGACGATCATCCGCCCCGGGACGGTCCTCGATTCCTGGCTCGCCCTCGCCCGGCGCTGAACCGGCTTCCCGGCCCGCCGCCCGCCCGGCCCCTCCAGGGCCGGGCGGGCGCAGGCTCTCCCCTCACGGAAGCGGGATGTCCCTGAAGACGAACGTGTGGCGGACGAGCGCCTTGTCCGAGCGCATCTCCACCTTGAGCGACCAGTCCGGCCCGGGCTTGTCGTTCCAGAACTTGAGGACCCTCAGGCCCCTTTCGTCCGAGTTCCCCGCGAAGACCGGGTTTCCCTCCCCGTCGAAGGCCTTGATGTCCTGAATCGCCTTCTTCGGGTCCTTCACCCGGAGGATGACCTCACCTTCGTCGCCCTTCGGGAAGGACCAGAGGGCGCTGTCGACCATCTCCCTCACGGACTCCTCCTCCGTGTAGCCCTCTTTCTTCAGCTTCGCCCGCTCGGCGTCCTCGGCTCTCTTCCTCTCGGCCGCGAGCTGAGCCCCGGAGAGAAACGAGATCTCGACCCCGTTCGCCTTCAGGGCGGGGTGAACGGCCGGCTTGCCAGAGAGGGAAAGGAAGTTCGGGAGCTTCGCCTCCCCGTTCGGGTCCCGCGACGGCACGAAGAGCTCGATCTCGCCCGAGACCTCCTTCAGCACCGTTGCCCTCCGCGGCGGGTTCTTCATCTCGGCGAAGACGATCGTCGGCGGGGAGGGCTTTCCGTCCCGGGCGCCGAACTGGCCCCGCTGTGTCGGCTCGAGACGAGCCTCTGCCGCATCGTCGGGGACGAGGTTCGTCCCGAGGTCGTCGACCGCCTTCATGACGACCACCCGGGCGGCCTTCGCCTCGACGGCCGGGATGTCGGGGAGCTCGATCCCGAGGGTGCAGCGGGCGAACGAGCCCGTCGTGCGGCGGTCCTGCAGGGCCGCGCGGGTCGCATTGGCGGGCGTCGCCTTCGCCGCGGCGGCCGCCGCGGGCTTGCCGCCGGCCGGCGTCGACTTCGGCTTTCCCTTCGACTGGGCGGCCGCGGGAGCCGCGAGAAAAGCGACGACGAGGAGGGCCAGAGAGGCGCGTGGGTCTTTCACGGGAGCGGGACCTCCTTCAGGTCGAACGGCACCGCGACGATGGACTTGTCGGTAAAGAGGCTCACGACGAGAACGGCGTTCTTCGGCAAGGCCTCCTTCGCCTCGACCTGCTTCAGGACGACGTCCTGGCTCGTGCGGGAGGACGAGCCCCCGGTCTCGATACGCTCGCCCGCGGCGGTTTCGAGCCACAGCTCCTGGATCCGCTCCTCGCTCGCCCCGGGGAAACGCAGGAAGAGGCCGTTGCTGGGGAAGTCCGACTCGCCGACCTCGTCGAAAGCCTTCGCCATCTCGACGAGAGCGTCGATCTCCTCGTCTTTCATTCCGCGCTCCTTCCCCTCTGCGCGGATCCCGGCGATCTTCGTCTCGTCGAGGCGCATCTTCATCCGCTCCTCGACGTACTTCGCCCGGGAGAGGACCGTCATCTCCACCTTCGCGGCCTTCAGCCCCTTCGAGGCGACGGGTTTGTCGAGGCGCGCCAGGAAGCCCGGCACCTTCACGGTGCTGTTCGGGTCCCGTCCCGGCACGAAGAGGTCCGCCGTTCCCGAGACGCGCACGGAGGTCGCGCTCCGCGGCGGGCTGCCGAGGACGACCTGGAGGTTCCCGGCGTTGCTGTTCCGGTCGCTGAACCCGGGTTTTCGTCCGTTCGGGTCGAGGAGGTTCCTGCCCGTGTCGTCCTTCGCCTCCTTCAGCCGGACGCGAGCGGACTTCACCGCGTCGAGGCCTTCCCCTTCGAGGTTCATCACGAGAACGAGCCCGCCCGTCACCATCCCTTCGGAGATGCGGTCGTCCACGACCTCCTTCAGAACCACTCTCACGTCGTTCTGCCCCGCCGCCGGAGACGCCGCGCCGAGAACGGCGATCGCTCCGAGCGTGGCGACCGCGCACGCTGCAAATCGCTTCATGGCCACCTCAGGTATTCCGAACGGCCGGAGCCTGTCGAATCATCCCGGGTCCGGACAAAGTCGTGAGGAGCGTCACACCTCGTTCCCCGCGCCGCGGCCGCGTCCCCCCGGCCGCCTTCCCGCCGTCCAGCCGCCGACGCGGTAACATCCGTCCCGGCGGGCCGTTAGCTCAGTTGGTTAGAGCATCTGCCTTTTAAGCAGGGGGTCCCGGGTTCGAGTCCCGGACGGCTCACCATTCACCCCGCCAGGAATCGACGGGGGCCGCACGGTCCCCTCCGAGCCGCGCGCGCCACCCGCCCTTCCCGTCGTGGTAAATTCACCCGGTCGCCGCAAGGCGATCTCGCCAGGGCGCCCCCATCGTCTAGCGGCCTAGGACGCTACCCTTTCAAGGTAGAGATCGCGGGTTCGAATCCCGCTGGGGGTACCACCTCCCTCCCTGGGCACGGGAATCACCAGTTCGGACGGCGGCGATCCCGGGGCCTCGCGCCGGGCCGCCTGCTGGACGGGGA